>CBDUZQ010000050.1:0-10878 GCA_965371755.1 uncultured bacterium | reverse complement strand
CTGCGGCAACCTCGCAATGACAATTGCGGCGTTCTTCAACAGCCTACTAGAACTCGGTACGGAGGCCGAAGTATATCTGCCGTGGCGGACCGTGCAACTATGATACGATCAACCGCTTTGCCAGTTGTTTGGCAGCCGGGCGCAAGAGAATACGCACTCAGCCGACCGAACCGATCCTATTCGATCCGGTCTCGGGTGTATCCCTCATGTTTATTAACCTGGCGATTCCACGTGACTTTGCCGACCTTTTTGGCGATACTGATGGGGTGAGACCGGCAGATAATAATGACCTCTTTGCAAGGCTGTGATTTGACTCCAATCAAACTGATCATAGGCACGCGCGGTTCTGATTTGGCTCTGTACCAGGCCAATTTCATTCGTGATGTTTTGCGTCGAGAGCACGGCTGCGAAGTTGATGTCAAGATTATCAAAACCGTCGGCGACAAGCTGGACACGATATCGTTCGATAAAATGGAAGGCAAAGGGTTCTTCACCAAGGAACTGGAAGAAGCGTTGCTGGCCGGACAGATTGATTTGGCTGTGCACTCATTAAAGGACCTGATGACCACCCAGCCGGATGGGCTGAAGCTCGGCGCCGTCGGATACCGGGCGGATCGGCGGGAGATGGTGCTGATGCGAAAAGACGCTTGTACAAACGATGGTGTTCTGCCGGTCAGGAAGGGCGGCGTGGTCGGGACCAGTTCCAATCGTCGCCGGTGTCAGATCGCGCATCTCAATCCATCCGTGACAATAGAGGACTTGCGTGGCAATATACCCACCCGTCTGCGCAGACTGCGCGAGGGCCAGTATGACGCTATCATAATTGCAGCGGCTGGTGTAACGCGCCTGGAGTTGGACGTCTCCGATCTGGAGGTAAGACTTCTCAACCCCGACGAATTCCTGCCCGCGCCCGCCCAGGGGATTCTCGGTATGCAAATTCGCGCCAATGACGACCGGGTCGAAAATGTTGTAGCGAAGCTGGGCGATGCCGAGGCTGCCATTGAAGTATCATTAGAGCGCGGTTTGCTCAAGCAGTTTGATTCCGGCTGCTCTCTTCCCCTGGGAGTCTACTCCGAGATCTCGGGCTCCGAGTTGCGGTTGAAGGCGGTGCTGGGTCGGCATAGCACCGAGGGATGGACCGGCCTAACCAAAGTTGACGTTACTGGCACCGACACCGAAAAAGTTGTCGATGAAGCCTTCGCGCAACTCAGCACCGGGGTGTAGAGTTGTGCGCTTAGATGTAGCCCGTGCTTCCGGGAAACTCTACGAAAACGTTACGAACAAACTGGACCCGGGGATCGTTGCAGAATTGGCCGACAGCGACTATATTCTTTCTATGGCGCCCTCGGCCGAACCGCAGCGACAGCCATGGCCCGTATGGGATGGACGAAACAAATGACTATGAAACAACCCGAGGTTGATCGGGTGCTGGAGTACATATGATGGAACAGATACACCGTCCGCGACGTCTGCGTCGAACCAACCTGATTCGAGAATTGGTGGGCGAGACGAAAGTTGCCGTGGAACGCCTGATCCAGCCATACTTCGTTACTGACGGCGAAGGTGTGCACGAAGAGATCAGCAGTATGCCGGGCATCTACCGAGAGTCGGTCGACTCATTGGTGGCGTCGATCAGTGATGACATGAAGCTGGGTCTCAACAAGGTGATGCTGTTTGGTGTGACCGAACGAAAAGACCCCATGGCGACTTCAGCCGTGGACGACAACAACCCGGTCATCCAAGCGGTCAGGGCGCTCAAGGACAAGTTCAGTGATGAGCTATTCGTCTGCGCCGATGTCTGCCTGTGCGCTTACACCGACAGCGGTCATTGTGGCGTGATTGTCGATGGCAAAGTCGACAACGACCACTCTCTAACGGTGTTGTCGCAAATGGCGGTGGCTTTGGCTCAGGCCGGTTGTGACTGTGTGGCGCCGTCGGACATGATGGATGGACGGGTGGGCGCGATTCGCGAAGCGCTTGAGGCTCATGATCTAGTCGACACGATTATCATGGCGTACACGGCCAAGTACGCGTCCTCGTACTATGGACCCTTCCGGGAGGCGGCCAACTCGGCGCCCGGCGAAGGGGATCGCAGAGGCTACCAGATGGATTTCCGCAATCGCAGTGAGGCGTTGCGCGAATTGATGCTGGATGAAGAAGAAGGCGCCGATATCGTGATGGTCAAGCCGGCTTTGGCCTACCTCGACATCATCTCCGACTTCCGCAAAAACACGGAATTGCCGGTGGCGGCTTACAACGTATCGGGTGAGTACGCTGCCGTGAAGCTCTTGGTTCAAGCGGGTCAGGCGGATGAGGAGTTGCTCGTTTTTGAAAATCTGACCGCTATCACCCGCGCCGGTGCTTCGATAATTCTCACCTACCACTTGAGGGACATACTGAAAAATGGATGGCGCCAACCATAAGACCGAACAATCACAGCGACTCTTCAACCTCGCCAAAGAGGTAACCCCCGGCGGCGTGCATTCGCCGGTGCGAGCGTTCTTGTCGGTGGGCGGGTGCCCGCGATTCATCGACTATGGTGAAGGTCCATACCTGATCGATGTCGACGGCAACCGTTACCTGGATTTCTGCTGCTCGTGGGGACCGTTGATTCTCGGTCATGCCGATCCCGATGTTGTCGCGGCCGTGAAGGCGCAGGTGGAACGCGGTATGACCTACGGCGCTTCGACCGAACTTGAATACGAACTGGCGCGATTCATCGTCAGCCGGATTGAGGCTGTCGATAAAATTCGCTTTGTGTCCTCCGGTACCGAGGCGGTCATGTCGGCCGTTCGGTTGGCTCGTGGTTTCACCGGGCGGGATCTGATTCTGAAGTTTGACGGTTGCTACCACGGCCACAGTGACCATCTCCTGGTTAAGGCCGGCTCCGGTCTGGCCACGCTGGGTCAACCATCCTCTGCCGGTGTACCGGAAGCAATTACGCAGAACACGGCCTTGTTGCCTTTGGACGATGAAGAAGCGCTGCAAAAAATGTTCGCAACTCATGGTGATCAACTGGCCGCAGTGGTGATTGAAGGTATCCCGGCCAACAACGGTCTCTTGATACAGCGCCAAGACTACATGCGATCGCTGCGGGCGCTCACCGAGAAACACGGTACGCTGTTAATCCTCGACGAAGTCATCACCGGCTTCCGGGTCGGCTTCGGTGGTGCTGCCGAGTACTACGGTATTAGGCCTGACTTGATTACGTACGGCAAAATCATCGGCGGCGGGATGCCGGTAGGAGCCTTTGGCGGTCGCGCCGATGTGATGGACACCGTCTCGCCGCAGGGCCCGGTGTACCAGGCCGGAACGCTTTCGGGCAATCCGGTGGCTATGGTTGCAGGTCTGACGACTCTGAAGAAACTGTCGGTGGACAACGTCTACGCGGAATTGGAGAATCGCAATCGTCGATTTGTCAGCAATATCACCAGTCGGCTTTCGGACAGTGCGGTTACTATCGCCAGTGTGGCCTCGATTTTCTGGATCGTGTTCCAGCGTGATCTGCCGCGGGCCGCGTCAGGTATCGACAGTGACGGCATTGCTCATTACAATCGGATGCACGAGATGATGTTGACCGCCGGGATGTATCTGCCGCCGTCCGGGTACGAAGTCTGTTTTCTCTCGACCGTGCATACCGACGACCTCCTGGACAAGGCGGCCGAGACGATTGCCGGTATCATAGGTGAGGAAGGGCATCAGTGAACGTAAGCGACAGCAGTTTCATCAAGGCTTGCTACGGTCGAAACGACGGCCGCATCCCGGTTTGGATCATGCGCCAGGCGGGCAGGTATCTGCCGGAGTATCGGGCCGTTCGAGAGAAGGCGTCGTTCCTTGAGTTGTGTCAATCGCCCAGCCTGATAGCTCAGGTAGTACGCCAACCGATTGAACGCTTCGGTTTCGACGCCGCCATACTCTTCTCCGATATTCTCACCATGCTCGCACCAATGGGGATGCAGTTCGAGTTCCCCGAGGGTGGCCCGCGCGTGCAGGACCCTATCAGACGTCCGGAAGACATCGACAGGTTGCGCGATATGGACCCTGAATCCGATCTCAACTTCGTCCTCGACGGCATTCGGCAGATCAAAAAGGAACTGCCGGACACGCCCTTGATAGGTTTTACCGGCTCGCCGTTCACGCTGGCCTGCTATATGATCGAGGGGATGGGATCGAAGAGTTTCGACCGGGCGCGTCGGTTCTTGCATCTGTATCCGAAGGCAGCCGAACGTTTGTTTGAGTTGCTGGTCGATAACATCACGCGCTACCTCAACGCCCAGATCGCCGCCGGGGTCGAAGCGGTACAACTGTTCGACAGTTGGGGGGGCATGCTTTCACACGAGGCGTACCGTCGATGGTCGGCAAAACCGATTCAACGAATATTCAGCCGTCTTGATTGTGACGGTGTGCCGCGCATACTGTTCGTGAACAACGTCGCGCCATATCTGGATATCGTGCGAGACATTGATTGTGAAGTAATCGGCGTTGATTTCAGAGTCGACCTGGCCGCGGCCGCGACTGCTCTGCCGGGCAAGGCGGTTCAGGGCAATCTCGATCCGTCACTGCTTTTCAGCGAGCGCAAGCAGGTGGTCACGCAAACGAAGCTGATTCTGGACAGTCTTGATAATCACGACAACCTGATCTTCAACCTTGGTCACGGCATCCAACCGGAGACGCCGATCGCGTCGGTTGAGGCTGTGGTCGAAACTGTACACAACTACAGGGGCTGACCGTGAGCAGCAAGACTATCGTCACCACCGTTCCTATCGAACTGTTACGCAAGTACGATCGACCGGGGCCACGATACACCAGCTACCCCACGGCGCCGATCTGGAGTGAAGAAGTGGGTGCCGACGCCTATGCAGACGCACTGAAGACAGTCTCATCGGAGACGGAGGCGCCGCTGTCGCTGTACTGTCATATACCGTTCTGTCGGAGACGATGTTATTACTGCGCCTGCAACACATGTATTGTCAAGAAGGAGTCAAGTGTTGACAACTATGTCGACTCCCTCTGCCGCGAGATCGAGAAAACCAGCACCCGGTTGAAACTTCGACGGGGCGTCAGCCAGTTGCACTTCGGTGGCGGCACGCCGACCTTCGTGGGGATCAATAGACTGCAACTCATATTGAACACTCTTGAGAATTCCTTCGCCTTCGTCGCCGGCTGCGAGCGATCAATGGAGATCGACCCACGCATCACCACGACCGAACAACTCGACTTTCTGGCCGAACGCGGCTTCAACCGGATCTCTCTCGGCGTGCAGGACTTCGATGCCGAGGTGCAGACCGCCATCGGACGTATCCAACCGTACGAGCAAGTCGCGTCGGTTCTGGAACACTGCCGTCGTCTTAATTTCAAAGGTATCAACTTCGATCTGATCTACGGCCTGCCGCTTCAGACGGTGAAAAGCTTCGGCAAGACTCTCGACTGTGTGATCGCCATGCGCCCCGACAGATTGGCCGTGTATTCGTTCGCCTACCTGCCCGGCGTGAAGGCGCACCAAACGAAAATCAAACCGTCGGACCTGCCGACCACCGATGTCAAATACCAGCTTTTCGGTTCTGCGATCGAGAAACTCACCGGCGCCGGGTATCGTCAAATCGGGATGGATCATTTTGCACTGCCTGATGACGAGTTGTCGTTGGCGCTGGAGGATGGACGTCTTTATCGAAACTTCATGGGCTATTCGATTCAGTCGGCACCGGACATGATCGGATTCGGGATGTCGTCTATCGGCTATGTCGACAACGGGTTCTTTCAGAACATCTCCAGCCTGAAAGAGTATAGCCGGCGTGTTACCGATGGTTCCTTCGCCGTTTACCGAGGCATGAAACTATCGAACGACGATCTGATCCGGCAGTACCTGATAACATCTCTGATGTGCAACTTCAGGCTCAGTTTCGCGCAGTTGGAAAAACGGTTTGCGGCCAGCTACACCGATTATTTCGCGGAGGAGCACAGCCGCCTTCGAGACTTCTTCGACGATGGACTCCTCAGGGAAACGGGGGACGGACTCGAGGTCACTCCGGTCGGTCGCGCCTTCGTGCGCAACATAGCCATGACCTTCGATACCTACCTGACCGACGACTCTCGAGGCAGGAAAGCCACCTATTCGAGAACGATCTGAATGCCGTCAGTGAGGGACAAACTCTGTGTCGTGCTGTTGAGCATGGGTGGCCCCGACACTGCCGCCGACGTTAAAGAGTATCTCTACAATATTTTCTCCGATCGGACGTTGATTCGCCTGCCCGGCGGCTCTGTTTTTCAGAAGCCGTTTGCCCGGTTGATATCATCCCTGCGGCGCTCAAAGGTACAAAAGAACTATGAACGAATCGGCGGCGGGTCACCGCTGCTGAAATGGACTCGCGCCCAAGCCCAACTTATTGAAAGCGACCTGGCCTCGGACCTGCCCGGCGTTCGTTGCCGTGTCGGTATGCGCTACTTCCGACCGACGATTGAAACTGTGATAGCTACCGCTTATGATGAAGGTTGCCGCTCCTTTTGCTTCTTGCCGATGTATCCGCAGTTCAGTGCTGCGACCACCGGCTCATCATTTGCTGTCGCACGGAACGCGCTTGAGGGCTTAGAGGGCACAGCGACATCGTTCGTGAATAACTTTCACGATGACACCGGATACATCAGACTTCTCAAGGAACAAATCGACGGCAACATTGCGCCCGACGAAACGCTGCTGTTCTCGGCCCACAGCCTGCCCAAGCGATTTGTCGACGAGGGCGACCCGTATGTCGATCAGGTGCGAACCACCGCGGCCTTAGCGGCCGCTGATCGTGAGTACGTGTTGTCATTCCAAAGCCGCACCGGACCGGTCAAGTGGGTAGGGCCGAATACCGTGGCTGAAGCACGACGGCTGCTTGCTGAACCACGGCGCAAGCTATTCGTCGTTCCGCTCAGTTTCGTGTGTGACAATATTGAGACGCTTCATGAGATAGATATCGCTTTGGTGGAACGGCTGGGTGCAGACGCTGAGCGTCGGATGCGACGAATGCCGATGTTCAACGACGATCCCCGGTTCGCTTCGGTTTTGGCCAATCTCATCAGGCGCCAGGTGGGCGTACGTGTTGCAAATTGATGTTGTCATAGTCGGTGGCGGCATCTCCGGTTTGTCCGCGCTGCATTTTCTCAGGCAGCTAAAACCGCGGTTGAGCGTGAGGTTGTTCGAGGCCGACAATCGGTTGGGGGGTACCATCGGCACCGACCAGGTTGACGGCTACAGTTTTGATTGGGGTCCCAACGGTTTTCTGGACCGTGAGCCGCTAACTCTTCGATTGGCCGACGAGCTCGGTCTTTCCGACCAACTCGAACGCGCCGGCGCCAACGTCAGTAATCGGTTCATTTTGCGCAAGGGTCATTTGAGAAAAGTCCCCATGACCCCTCCGGCCTTCCTGTTGTCCGATATCTTGAGCGTGACCGGCCGGTTGCGCGTGTTGATGGAACCGTTTGCCTCAGGTCCGCCCGTAGATGTTGATGAATCCATCTATGATTTCGCCCGGCGTCGCATTGGTCGCCAGGCGGCCGACTATCTGGTGCAACCGATGGTTTCAGGAATCTACGGCGGTCTGGCTGAACGGTTGTCGCTCAAGTCCTGCTTTCCGATTATGCACGAGATGGAGAGCAAGTACGGCTCGCTGTTCAGAGCCATGATAGCCAAGACGAAAGAGGCTAAGGCCACGGGACGCAAGGCCGGTGGACCCGGTGGTCCCGGGGGATGGCTGACATCGTTCAAGGGCGGGCTGTATCGGATAGTTGAGCGCTGTGAACAGGTCTACGAGGAGTTCATAACGAAAGACGCTAGTGTCCGTTCGATTGCGAGCGACGACGATGGCTATCGAGTCAATCTCGACGACGGTGAGTCAATATCGGCTGGTCAGGTGATCCTGGCCGTGCCGTCCTATCGGGCGGCCGACATCGTGGCGGATCTTTCAGAACCCCTGGCTGAGTCGTTAGCGTCTATCCAATACGCACCGATCTCGGTGGTCTGTGAGGGATACCTGCGTTCGAAGGTGCGCCGCAATCTTGACGGCTTCGGCTTCCTGGTGCCGCCGAAGGAAGGTCGACGAATCCTCGGCTCTATATGGACCTCGTCGATCTTTGAAAACCGCGCTCCGAACGGATACGTACAGTTCCGAACAATGATCGGCGGCGATGGCGACCATGACTCCATGAAGTTATCCGACGAAGAACTGATTGGCTGTGTCAGGGCCGACCTCGATGGTATCATCGGGCTCGACGGTCCGTCGGACAAGGTGCGCGTGTACCGGTGGCGTCACGGTATCCCGCAGTTCAAAGTGGGACACTCTGGTATCATGAGCGCAATTGAAGAACACCTGCGCACGCTCGGCAACATCCATATAACCGGCAACGCCTACTACGGCATTGGTCTCAACGACTGTGTGAAACAGTCGTACCGAGTGGTCGGTCGGCTCCAACCGTAACCGTCGCCAATCAGGGTCTATGAGGGGCGTAGGGCGCCAACTCAGGAGGTGCAAAACATGGCCAGTATTCATATCGTCGGGAGTGGCGACACGTTGAGCGAAATCGCTCGGACCTGCTATGGCGATGCTTCCTTTTACAAGAAACTCGCTGAGTACAACGGCATCGTCAATCCCAACCTGATTATCGTTGGACAGGTTCTGGAGATTCCACCCAAGGCTGAATTGCTGCCCGGTATTCCCGAACCTCTTGAGCAGGACCGTGGTATCATCTGTCCCCACGGCCTTGAGCAGATTATCAAGACTTTCGGAAACATCCACCGTTACGTCACCGCCGACGGTACTTTGAAGCCATCATGGGAAACCGAACATCTGGGCCGGGTGAAACTTCCGTTTGCCATCCCGTTATCATGGGACCGTGCCCAAAATGTTACAAGACTCTATTGTCACAACAAACTGAAGGATGTGTTCAGAGCGGTATTCGAGGAAATCGCGGCCGACGACCTCAGCAACGAAATCGTCTCCTATGGCGGTTGCTTCAACTACCGCGTTATCAGGAACAGCTCTAAGCTATCGACCCACGGTTGGGGGATCGCTATCGATCTGAACCCGGAAACCAACCGTACGGGTACGCCGGGTGATATGGCTCCACAGATCGTAGCCGTTTTCAAGCAGCACGGTTTCAAGTGGGGTGGTGACTGGTCCGGGCGCAAAGACCCGATGCACTTTCAGTATTGCAGTGGGTATTGATCGGCCGGCTAATGCTGGGGCCAACAAAATCGGGGTGAGAGGATTTGAACCTCCGACA
Organism: uncultured bacterium; assembly: GCA_965371755.1. GTDB lineage: Bacteria > Zixibacteria > MSB-5A5 > GN15 > FEB-12 > JAJRTA01. The sequence continues at coordinate 1,620 of CBDUZQ010000050.1, read as the reverse complement.
TCTTGCTCCCAAAGCAAGTGCGCTGCCAGACTGCGCCACACCCCGAATCAGGTGAACCATGATAGCCCTAAGACCGACACCTGTCAAGGCGAGATTGCTATATTCGACGTCGGCGCATTTGCAATGACCCAATACCGAACTGAACATGGAGTTGGTCCGCCAGTTCTCCGGCATATATAGAGCCACCTTCTGCGAATCTGTTTTCAGTTGCTCGCGACAGACAACAACTTATATTAGCTTCAACGTGACATCACCAACCCCACAAGCCAGGACGACCATTGCTTAACAACTTGTCCGACTTTATCGATAGCTTCTTCACCAGCGCTGTCGATTACGCCTGGGGGATTCCGTTAATTGTACTGCTGATAAGCGCCGGAGTCTATTTCACTGTTGCCGGACGCTTTCTCCCCTTTCGGGCCATTCGCCACGCTGTCAATATCCTCAGGGGCAAGTATGACAACCCCGACGATCCGGGTGAGATCAGCCATTTTCAGGCGTTGTCGGCGGCGTTGTCGGCCACAATTGGGATGGGGAATATCTCCGGCGTGGCTATCGCCGTGTCGCTGGGCGGACCGGGTGCTATCTTCTGGATGTGGATCGCCGGGTTGGTCGGAATGTCGACCAAGTTCTTCACCTGCACCCTGGCCTGTCTCTATCGCAAGAAAGACGAGCGCGGTATCGAACAAGGCGGACCGATGTACTTCATCGAGGTCGGCCTCGGCAAGTATTTCAAACCACTGGCCATCATGTTCGCCGTCTGCGGCATGGTCGGTTGTCTGGCCATGTTCCAAACCAATCAGTTGTCAGGTCTGTTACACAACGATTGGGGCATCAGTCGTCTGGGGACCGGGATCGTCTGTTCAGCCATCGTGGCGGTGGTGATACTCGGCGGCATTGTGCGGGTCGGTCAGGTGACAGCTCGGATCGTGCCGGCCATGTTCGTGCTTTATGTCGCAGCGGCCCTTTATGTAATCTTCTCCAACGTGTCGGTGGTTCCGAGCATTCTCTATTCGATTGTCGATCAGGCTTTCGGTGGCGAGGCATTGGTTGGCGGCGGGATGGGTGTTGCGTTTCGGGAGGTCATTCACCAGGGTATCAAACGCGCCGCCTTCTCCAATGAGGCCGGTCTCGGTACTGCGCCTATGGCGCACGGTGCGGCCAAAACCAAAGAGCCGGTGCGCGAGGGGTTGATCGCCATGCTCGGGCCGTTCCTGGATACCAATCTCGTCTGCACGATGACAGCCCTGGTAATCTTGTCGACCGGTGTTCCGGCAACCGATGACGGCGTGGTGATGACGGTCAACGCCTTTGCCAAAGCGATGCCCGGAATCGGTCGCTACGTCCTGACGTTGATTATCATCATGTTCTCGATCTCGACGATGATCTCGTACTCTTACTACAGCCTGAAGTGTTCGCGCTACTTGTTCGGATTCAGCTTCGGCAGTTACTACATCTATGTCTACATTTTGAGCCTGATTTTCGCAGCCGTCTGGACGCAGGACATGGTGATCAACATTCTGGATACATTCTTCGCCATGATGGCCATCCCGACCCTGATCAGCACGCTGATCCTGTCACCCAAAGTTGTGCAAGTGACGCGGGACTATTTCCAGCGGATGA
>CBDUZQ010000049.1:0-10964 GCA_965371755.1 uncultured bacterium | reverse complement strand
TCGACTCCGCTCAGCATGAGGTTGGTTTATCTTCGTGGTGTCAGCCATCTCTGGCTGACCCTTCTGTGATATGACAAGGGATCTACGTGGCCTTTTTTTCTTTGACATGGCACGCGGCGGCATTATTTATGGTCCATGCATATTCCATTTGCCAAGTACCATGCACTGGCTAACGATTTCCTGGTTATAGAGAGCAGTTCAACACGTGTTCCGAAGCGGAGCCTCGGGCGACTGGCGCGTAGTATCTGCAATCGACGCTCTGGTGTAGGCGCCGACGGAATCCTGTATGTGTCCTCGCGTGGCGGGAATCGATGCGTCGATATCTACAACGCCGATGGTTCGTGGGCTGAGAAGTCGGGTAACGGTTTGAGAATCGCAGCCCTGCATGAATATCTGAAAGATCGCCGCCGTCGACGGTTTGTATTGAAGATGGATGGGCGACCACACGCGGCCAGGATTCTGAAGCCATCCGACACCGGAGCGATCATCGTTACTCAATTAGGCACGCCGGAGTTTGAAACTAAGCGGGTCCCGGTCAGGAGCAAGCTACAGGTAATAATAAACGCCCCGTTGATGGTCGGCGGGCTGGAGTTTCCGGTCACCTGCCTGGCTGTCGGTAATCCGCATACAGTGCTTCCGGTTGACCACTTCGATTTCGACTGGCAGACGCTCGGCGCTGAGATCGAGAATCACTCAGCCTTTCCGCGTGGGACCAATGTCGAGTTTGTCCGCGTGGTTGGTCGTCGCAAGATCGAACTGGCCGATTGGGAACGAGGCGCCGGCGCCACGGGTTCATCCGGCACCGGGGCAGCTGCGGCCGTGTGCGCGATGGTGATGATCGGTACCGTCGATCGGGATTGCGAGGTTCGGTTCCAAACCGGCACCCTGCGAATCCGATGGGACCAGTCTACAGACCTTATTGAACTGACCGGACCCGCCGATTATATTGCCAAAGGAGTTTTTACGTTTCGATGATTTCCTATACTGAAGTTCGCAAGCTCAGCAAGAAGGGCAACGTAATCCCGGTGTACACCCGCATCCCGGCCGATCTGGATACGCCGGTATCCGCTTTCATGAAACTGGCTGGACGGAAAAAGGACTCGTTCCTGCTCGAATCGATCGAGGGGGGGGAGAAACTGGCTCGCTACTCCTTCGTAGGTTTCGAGCCGTTTCTGGTGGTCGAAGGAGATGGCGACGTAGTTACTCTGCGCCAGGGTCAGAAGCGCCGCAGGCTCGAAGCCAATGGGTTAGACTTCATAAAGGAACTGTTCGCATATTACAATCCGGTCAAAGTGGAAGGGCTGCCGCGCTTCACCGGTGGCGCCGTCGGATATTTTTCTTACGATACAATCCGATGGCTGGAGAATGTTCCCAACGCCAATCCTGATGAGATCGGTCTGCCGATGATGCGCTTCGCAATGTATGGCAAGATCGTCGTGTTCGACCATCTCAAGCAGGAAATCCTGCTGATCGTCAATATCCTGCATGATGCTCGCGAGCAGGGTTTGAAGAAGAAATACGATGAGGCGGCGACAGTGATTGAGCGCCTGACTCAGAAACTCCAGGCAGGCTCCAAACGAACTCGTGAGGCAAAACCCACTCGCTCCAAAGTGATAGCTCAGTACGAACAGAGCGAATTTGAGAAAATGGTGCGTCGTGCCAAACTATACATACGCGAGGGTGACATTTTCCAGGTCGTCCTGTCGCAGCGGTGGCATATCGACTCGGATAGGTCCGCCCTGGATGTCTACAGACGCTTGCGACGAATCAACCCCTCGCCGTATATGTTTCTTTTGAACCTGGGCAAAGACGCGGTCATCGGCGCCTCACCTGAGATGCTGGTCCGTGTGGAGCGAGGCGAGATCGAGACCCGACCTATCGCCGGCACTCGACCACGCGGTCGTGATGAGCGAGCCGACGAAAAACTTATCGCCGAACTCTTGGCCGACCCCAAGGAGCTGGCCGAGCACACTATGCTGTTGGACCTGGGTCGCAACGATCTTGGTCGCGTGAGCAAACCGGGTACGATCGACGTGCGCGAGCAGATGGTGGTGGAGAAATACTCACATGTCATTCACCTCGTCAGTTCCGTGGTTGGCCGACTCAAGAAAGGAACCAGCCCGCTCGATGGTCATTCGGCTTGTTTCCCGGCTGGAACGGTCTCTGGTGCGCCCAAGATTCGCGCTATGGAGATAATCGACGAGTTGGAGAAATGTCGTCGCGGTGTCTACGCCGGTTCGATCGCCTATCTTGATTTCTGGGGTAATCTTGACTCGTGCATTGCGATCCGGACGATTGTCAAGAAAGGCAAACGATTCCACGTCCAGGCGGGGGCGGGCATCGTAGCCGATTCCAAACCGACGCGCGAATTCCGCGAATGCGAAGCCAAGGCGCGAGCCCTCATCGAGGCTGTTACCGGAGGCGAAGCGACGTGATTCTGTTGTTGGACAACTACGACTCATTCACGTACAACCTGGTGCAGTACCTGGCGGAGTTGGGTGCACAGGTGCAAGTATATCGCAACGATGCTATCAGTATCAGACAAGTGCAGCAGATGCGACCAAGAGGGATCGTTCTGTCTCCCGGGCCCGGTCGCCCCGAGAACGGAGGTATCATGAATGAACTGGTCGCGAGTATGGCCGGGGCGGTGCCGATCCTTGGTGTGTGTCTGGGGCACCAGTCGATTGCCCAGGTGTATGGCGGGAAAATCACTTATGCGCCACGTCTTATGCACGGCAAGACGTCGGAGATCCATCACAACCAGGCGACGCTCTTCAAAGGTATCCCTTCGCCGTTTATCGCCACTCGCTATCATTCATTAGTGGTTGATCTGGACAGCTTGCCGGACGAGTTCAAACTGACCGCGTGGACTGATGATGGTGTTATCATGGGTATTGAGCACGTTAAGCAGCCGCTGTATGGCGTACAATTTCATCCCGAGTCGATTCTCACTCGATGCGGGATGGATCTGCTCAAGAATTTCCTGGTAAGTCTCTGATATGTTGAAGCCGCATTTGCAAAAACTGTTGGCTGGAGAGAGCCTGTCAATGACGGAAGCGTCCGAGGCGATGGATATCATCATGGGTGGCCAAACCACTCCCGCACAAATCGCGGGCTTGCTGGTGGCGCTCAAGCAGAAGGGAGAGACCGCCGACGAAGTAGCCGGTTTTGTAACCGCCATGCGGCAACATGCCGTGAAACTTACGCTGGACGATGCGGATGCCGTCGACGGTTGCGGTACCGGCGGTGATGGCGCGCTTACTTTCAACATCTCTACGGCCGCGGCTATCGTGGCGGCAGCGGCCGGGGTCACTGTGGCCAAGCACGGCAACCGTTCGATCAGTTCCCAGTGTGGTTCGGCTGATCTGCTCGAGGCAGCCGGCGGGAACATCGATCCGGGTCCGGAGACGGTGCAGCAGAATATCAACCAGGGTGGGTTTGGATTCATGTTCGCGCCACGGTTCCATCCGGCTATGAAGCATGCCGCCGGACCACGCAAGGAACTCGGGGTGCGAACGGTGTTCAATATATTGGGACCGATGTCGAATCCGGCCGGAGTTACCCGGCAAGTAATCGGTGTCTACGACAAAACACTGCTGCCGTTGTTTGTCGACGTACTTGAGATGACTGGATCGAAGCATGTAATAGTTGCTCATGCCCGTGATGGTTTGGATGAGTTCTCGGTGGCGACAGCCACGGACTACGTCGAGCTTCGCGATGGAAATCGCGCCGAGTGCGTTGTTGAGCCGGAAGAACTGGGCTTGTCACGACATGGTGTCGATGCTCTGCGCGGCGGCGACGCGATGCACAACCTCGCGATTCTCCATCGTGTCCATGAGGGGGAGATAGGTCCCTATCGTGACAGTGTTGTGCTGAACGCCGGCGCCATGATCTATGTCGGCGCCAAAGCGGATTCAATAGCCGAAGGGGTTACCATAGCCCAGACGGCTCTCGATACCGGCGCAGCCCGCGCTCTGTTCGAAGCGTGGGTCCATGCCTCCAACGACAAGCGATGAAGAACCCTCACGTGCCAGGCTCCATCGGTGAAGATGCCATCTCAGGGTTGGGGCGTGGGAAGAACGGCTTGGTCGACTACCTGGCGCATCTCGGACTCTTCAGTCGCAACGCACGGCTGTACTTGTGTGGTTCTTTCCTGATGGGGATCAACTTTCAAGTGTTCCTGCTCCTGCTGAATCTTCTGCTGAAAGAGATCGGACTGGTGGAGGGAGATATCGGCCTGGTGGCCTCATCGCGGGCTGTCGGCATGTCGGTTATGGCGATCCCCGCGGGCATCCTGTTAAGCCGCGTCAGACTGAAACCGGTGTTGCTGGCCAGTTGCATCCTGTTTGCGCTGTTCAGTTACTTCATAGCCAGCAGTCAACAACTTTACCTGCTGTTGGCGTTTTCAGTGCTGGCCGGGATGGCCTTTTCGTTCTATCGTGTGGCTGCCGGACCGTTTTACATGCGCAACTCGACACCGACCGAACGCACCTATCTGTTTTCCTTTTCATTCGGTACGAATCTGCTGGCTGGGATGATCGGAGCCGCCGGCGCCGGAAGACTGGCCACCGTGATTGGCGAGAGAACGGGCGACTTGATTTACGGCTATCAGTTGACTCTCTACATCGGTATTGGTGTCAGTCTGCTGGCCCTGATTCCATTTCTTTTGATTCGGTCGGCGCCTCCTTCGAAGGAGGAAAGCCGAATCGTTCTGTCTCGGGCTCAGTTTCGGAAGCGGGGAGGGTTCTACGCCAAGGTGTTTGGCACGAACTTCATGATCGGTCTAGGGGCCGGGTTGATTATTCCATTCTTGAATCTGTATTTTCGTGATCGGTTCAATCTCGCGCCTGACACCATCGGTCTGTATTATTCCGTCGTGCATTTCTCGATGCTGGCCGGATCGCTGGCCGGTCCAGTGCTGGTCACGAGGTTCGGCCTGGTGCGCACGGTGGTGATTACCCAGATCATGTCGATACCGTTTATGGCGATGCTGTCATACACCTATTGGCTACCGCTGGCCTTTGGAGCTTTTGTTCTGCGCGGTGGCCTGATGAACCTCGGAGTGCCGCTGGTCACGAATCTCGGCATGGAGTTGGCTGATGAGAAAGAACACGGACTGGTCGGAGCGCTGTTGATGGTGGGTTGGACATCGTCGTGGATGCTGTCGACGGCGATTGGAGGACATTTGATCGAACATTACGGCTACACCCTGACGATGAATATCACGATTGTCGTCTACTTGCTGTCGTCGGCGATGTTCTTTGTTCTCTTCCGACGCGCCGAAACCAGAAGCGAGAGCGGTCGAGGGTGGCAGTATGCTAAAGAGGTAGCGGCGTGACAGACATTCTCCACAAGATCGCTGCCGACAAACGACGTGAAGTCGAGATGTTAAAACGTGAGTTGCCGCTCAGTCAACTCGAACGTAAGATACCCGTCCGCCCACGCTTTACATTCAGGCAGGTTCTGGAAGATCCATCTTCGATCAGGATAATTGCCGAACTGAAAAAGGGTTCGCCGTCGCGTGGAGTGATGGCACCCGACTTTGATCCGGTCGTATTAGCTGAAAAATATCTTAAAGGCGGCGCGGCGGCCCTGTCGATCCTGACCGAAAAGAACTATTTCTATGGTAGTTATGATTATGTCGCGCCGGCTGCCGAAGCCACTGGCCTGCCGATTCTGTGCAAGGATTTTGTGGTCGACCCGTACCAATTGTATCACGCGCGCTATATTGGCGCCGATGCTGTGCTGCTGATTGTGCGTCTTCATAGCAGAGAGTCGCTGGCCGAGAGAATCACGTTGGCTGCAACCCTTGGTCTTGATTGCCTGGTGGAGGTGCATGATGAGAATGAAACTGAAATCGCGTTGCAAGCCGGTGCTCGCATCATCGGCGTGAACAATCGCAACCTCGGCGATTTCACAGTTGATCTTGCAACTTCAGAAAGGCTGGCGGCATTGATTCCGGATGACGTTATCGCTGTCTCGGAGTCAGGGATATCCGAACACACGGATATCGCGCGGCTGAAGCAGGCGGGATACACGCGGTTCCTGATCGGTGAAGCGCTGGTCAAAGCCTCCGATCCTGTTCTGTTGCTGAAAACTCTGAGGTCGGCATGATGACCTTTCGCATCAAAGTATGCGGCCTTACTCGTCCGGAAGACGCTGAGGCGGCGGCTGCTCTGGGGGCCGATCTGATCGGTATGATTTTCTATCGTCGTTCGCCTCGTTACCTGCAGCCGCATCAGGCCCATGCGATCATTGCCGGACTGCCGCAAGGGGTGGCGCGCGTTGGCGTCTTCGTCGATGAACCTGTCGGATCCCTGTTGAAACTTGCTCACGAATTGGAATTGGATTACATACAGATGCATGGTAGTGAGAGCGATGAACAGATAAAGAAGGTGCGCGGGGAAGGGTTCGAAGTGATCAAAGCTTTTCGCATATTCGGCCCGGCTGACTGGAGACAATTGTACACCAGTCGCGCCGATCTGGTTCTGGTCGACAATGCTACGGCGGAGTTGCCAGGCGGTACCGGACAAACTTTCGATTGGTCGATAGAACCGCCCCGTCCAATACAGAACCTTGTTTTGTCCGGTGGATTGACGGTCGACAATATAGAAGATGGGGTGGCACGGTTTCAGCCGGTAATTGTGGACGTCAACTCCGGCGTGGAGACAGCCCCCGGCGTCAAGTCAAAAGTGAAAATGGAACAGTTTTTCAAAAAGTGTGACGGTATCAGAAATGGGCGGTAAGAAACGGACATTGCCGGATAATCGCGGACGGTTTGGAGACTACGGCGGACGTTACGTGCCGGAAACAGTGATGTATGCTCTGGATGAACTGACGAGTTGCTACCGGCATATCAAACGTGATGCAGCCTTCAAGGCCGAGTTCAAAGAGCTTCTGTCCTCCTACGTCGGTCGCCCGACACCGCTGTATTATGCCGAACGGTTGACGGCTCATTTGAACGGCCCGAGGATTTACTTCAAGCGCGAAGACCTGACTCACACCGGTGCGCACAAGATCAACAACACCGTCGGACAGATTCTGTTGGCCCGTCACATGGGCAAGAAGCGCATCATCGCCGAAACCGGCGCCGGTCAGCATGGATTGGCCACGGCCACCGTCTGTGCTCGGTTTGGTTTGGAGTGCGTGATCTACATGGGTGCCGTGGATATCGAACGCCAGGCGCCCAATGTCGATAAGATGCAACTTCTGGGGGCGCGGGTAGTACCGGTTGAGTCCGGCTCGAGAACGCTCAAGGACGCCACCAGTGAGGCGCTGCGCGACTGGGTGACCAACGTGCGGACTACTTACTACATTATCGGTTCGGTGGTCGGACCGCATCCCTACCCGATGATCGTGCGCGATTTCCAGGCGGTTATCGGTCGCGAAACCAAGCGGCAGTGTCGCCGTGCGCTGGGGCGATTGCCACACGCCGTGATTGCCTGCGTCGGCGGCGGCTCAAACGCCATAGGTATCTGGGAGCCGTTTCTCAAGGAACGAAAGGTCAAGTTGATCGGCGTCGAAGCGGCCGGGTATGGTTTGAGCAGTGGTCGCCATGCCGCCACCCTCAAGCGTGGTCGCCCCGGGGTGTTGCATGGTTCGTTCAGCTATCTGATCTACGATGCCGATGGACAGATCGTCCTGCCGCATTCGGTTTCGGCCGGGCTTGACTACCCCGGTGTCGGTCCGCAGCATTCGCATCTCAAAGATTCCGGTCGCGTGGTTTACGAGGCTGTCACCGATAAGGAGGCGATAGCGGCTTTCAAACTAACTTCGCGTCTGGAAGGAATAATTCCCGCGTTGGAATCGTCCCACGCCATTGCCTGGCTGGCCAGGAACGCCGGTGAATTCAACAAAAACCATCAGGTTGTAATATGCCTCTCCGGGCGCGGTGACAAAGACATGGGGATCCTTGCCGACTGGGGGAGGATTGCACCGTGAGCCGTATCGCCGATGTCGTCATGAAGCCTCGCGCCGGCAAACTGCTGGTCCCATTCTTCACAGCGGGATTCCCCGACATGAAGACAACCATCGCTTTGGTGAAAGCGGCCGCCGATGCCGGAGCCGACATGGTGGAACTGGGCATGCCGTTTTCGGACCCGTTGGCCGATGGTCCGGAGATTCAGCATTCGTCGAAAGCGGCGCTGGATAATGGAACCAACTTGCGCACGATACTAAAGGCGGTGGAGCGGCTGCGACGTGAGGTGGATTTGCCGCTAATCCTGATGGGTTACTACAACCCACTGCTGACTTATGGCGAAACGAAGTTTCTGAAGCGCGCCGCCTCAGTTGGGGTGGATGGGTTCATAATACCCGACCTGCCGGTGGAAGAGGCGGCCGGGTTCAAGACGTTGGTGGAGTCCAACCGGATGTCGGCTGTGTTCCTGGTGGCGCCAACCTCGTCGCCGGAGCGGGTCCGGCTGATCGACAAATACTCGACCGATTTCGTCTATGCTGTCACGGTGACCGGGGTGACCGGAGCTGGTAGAACTTTCGGAACCGATACCGACCGCTACATGCGCCGTCTCAAGCAGGAACTGACCAAGCCATTTGTTGCCGGGTTCGGGGTTTCATCGGCAGAATCGGCCCGTCGGCTGGCCCGTTACGCTAACGGCGTAGTAATAGGATCGGCCCTGGTCAGGATCATCAGGGGAGCGCCCAACCGTCGCAGTTGCCTGAAGCAGGTTACCGACTTTCTGTCGAAAATCCGTCGCGCCCTGTAAGCATCTCTGCGTCGACCTTCTGATAATACGTTTTGACTTTCGCATTTCAATCGAATATCTTGGCCGCTTACGGAAGACGCCGCGTTAGCCGTGGATAATTCTGTAACCTAAGAAGATAGTCGTAATGAGTAAAGACCAGTTCAAACAGTTGTTCGCCGACAAAGCGGCCCAAGCCTTCAAGGCGACCTTCCCGGAAGCGTATGCGGCGACGGGGGAGAAGGAAGTTTTTGACGCCCGGTTCATTTTTGAGCATCTGGAAAAACCGAAAGACCCCTCAATGGGCCGCTTCGCATTTCCAGTTTTCCGGTACGCCAAACTGCTGGGTGCGAAACCTCCCGATATCGCTGCACGGGTAACGGAAGAGACCAACCGATTACTTGGCGATGATGCCGACTGTACCGCCGGAGCTGTCAGTGGCTTCATCAATGTGCGCGTTGATCCTTCGGAGTTGGCATCCCGAACGCTCGGCGATGTCTTGTCGCGCGAGTCCCATTACGGCGATTCCGACTTCGGCCAGAACCGCAAGTACCTGATTGAGTACTGTTCGGCCAACATTGCCAAACCGTACGGAGTGGGGCATCTTCGCTCGACCATCATCGGCAACTCGCTTAGGAGGGTATACAAGAAACTCGGTTTTGACGTCATCGGGATCAACTACCTGGGTGACTGGGGGACTCAGTTCGGCAAGATGATTGTGGCCTACCGAATGTGGGGTGAAAAGGTCAACCTCGATAAAGATGCAGTCAAACAGCTTTTGGAATTGTACGTTCGTTTTCACGACGAAGCGAAGAAAGACCCCACCCTGGATGAAGAGGCGCGTCAGGCATTCAAACAACTCGAGAATGGTGAGTCGGAAGCGGTCCAACTGTGGGAGCGATTGAAGACGATCTCGCTGGCCGAGCTTGATCGGATCCATGATATGCTGGGTGTCGAATTCGATATTATCACCGGCGAGTCGTTCTTGAATGACAAGATGGAGCCTCTTATCGAGCGGTTACAGGGAGCCGGCCTGACGGAAATATCCAAGGGTGCGCTGGTGGTGCAGCTTGATGACCCGAATCTGCCGCCCTGCATGCTGAAGAAGGGTGACGGCGCCACGCTCTACGCCACGCGCGATCTGGCCGGTCTGATTTACCGATGGGAGACTTATCATTTTCATGAGTCGCTCTATGTTGTGGGCACGGCGCAGTCGGATTACTTCAAGCAGACTTTCAAGGTCATATCAATGTTGGAAGAAGCGGAGAATGTCCCGCTGGCCGACCGCATGACCGGACGAGTAAAGCATATTGATTTCGGATGGGTTCTTTTTGAGGGGGAGACGATGGCGACGCGGGCCGGAAAGGTCATCTTTCTGGAGGACGTGATTGATCGCGCGGTGGCGCTGGCGCACGAGAAGATTCTTGAGAAAAACCCATCCCTTGACGCGATCGATGCCACCGCCCACAAGATTGGTGTCGGTGCGGTGATCTTCTCGCAGTTCTCGGTACGACGCCACAAGGACGTCAATTTTGATTGGGATGAAGTGCTGAGTTTCGAGGGCGAGACCGGACCATACTTGCAGTACACGCATGCGCGGCTCTGTTCCCTCCTTAGAAACTACGGCCAGGACATAACATCAAAGATCGATGCCGCCCTCCTGGATAACGTGGAAGAACGCCGCGTCCTCGAACTGCTGGCGGACTTTCCGGAGATAATCGATGACGCCGCGCGCACGTACGACCCGCACGTGATCGCCGCCTATCTGTTGCGCTTAGCTGCGGCGTTAAACAAGTTCTACCAGCGCAAGGATGAGAAGGGCCGGATCGATAAAATTATTTCAGATAACCAAGCGCTTTCCGCCGCGCGTATGGCGTTGGTGAAGTCGGTGCAGACGGTGTTGGGCGAAGGTCTGTACTTGCTGGGGATGGAAGCTCCGGAGGAAATGTGACGCCGGTGGGACACCGGTTTCCCGCCGGGCACGAGCTTGTGTGAACCTGATCATGGAACAGAATACTAGTTCTCTTTGGAAAACGCGCCTACGCGTCAGGAGTCATAGATGTTAGTTGTGATGGACAAGAATGCCACCTCTGAGATGGTGGAAAAGATATGTCGTGAGATCGAGAAGGCGGGACTGAAGGCGCACCCGATGCCAGGCGCTATGCGCACGGCCATCGGCGTAACCGGCAACAAACAGCAAATCGACGCTGACCATATTTTGGCTCTCGGGGGCGTCAAAGAGATAATTCATGTTACCAAGCCGTT
>CBDUZQ010000048.1:0-11047 GCA_965371755.1 uncultured bacterium | reverse complement strand
CCCTGAACGCCCGGCTTGAAAATGGCTGTGCCGAGCGCCAGCGTGCAACATCCGATCAGGAACGGATAGAACTCCGTCTGCGTGGCCATCAGAAGATAACCGATCACCTTGATGACGATCGACACCGCAATCGTCTTCTTGTAACCATAGCGGTCGGCAAAACCGCCGGAGACCATCGGCGTGAGCGATTGAAAGAGCGCCCACCAGAGAAAGATAATCCCCTTATCGATTTGGGAGAAATGCAGCCCGCCGATTTCATCAGCTTGAGCGATATAGATGGGGATGACCACCCGCACGCCGTAGTAGGCGAGGCGTTCGAGCATCTCCATGATATTGACCATCCAGAACGGACGGCTCATGGAAAAAACCTGGGAGGCCAGGCTTTCTTTAGCGGGGACTGTACCGGGGAGTGATGATGTTGCCATGCAATGTCCTCAACTGTGGAGTTGGTATCTGACCACAAGAAAGCCCCGGCTCGACGATTAGTCAACGATCAATCGCCGGATCGATTAGGGAGGACAGCTCGGACGAATTTCAGCCAGACCTGGTGATTTTCATGGGCTGGAGCTTCCAATAGGTTAGAGAGCGCCATACCCATTCAGCCGGGCCGAAGCGGAATCGTTTCATCCACAGCGGGCTGACAATAAGCTGCAGAATCCATATCCCGAGCACGAACCACAGCAGGTGGAAACGTTCAATAGAACCAAACAGGCCCAAACCATAACCGTAGAAAATGGTCGTGCATATCAGAGTCTGGGTCAGGTAATTGGTCAGTGCGGTCTGTCCCACGGCCGCCAAACGACGTTTCAGAGAGGCGAGAACCCCCAGCTTGCATAACAACATCACAACACTGACGTGTCCCAGTGCAATCAGAACGCTTCCCACGTATTGGAACTGGTTGCCGACCATGAAGCGATGAATGAGGTCGAAATCGTGGGCGATCATGGCGTTGGTTCCGTGGATGGATAGCGGCAACCCGATGGCATAGCCGGATAGGCTCAATATGATGTAGAACCGCGTTGTACGTTTGGCCGAGAACACTCCAAGCTTCATCAAACCCATGCCTAACAGCATCAGACCACCCGCCCGCCACAACAGAAAGAACAAGAAGGCCTGCGACTGCATCATCATCGTCATGGGCAGACGGTGTGAAAGGTTGTCCATGTACCCGCCGCGATAGGCCGTATATTCGATCGCGATCTCCTCTTCCGACGGCTCCATCATCACTTTCACCTCATCCCAGGCTTCAGCCATCTGTACGTGATACGGAGCCGGTGTGCGACCCTCCGCCCGAGCCGTCTCCACCTCAACTGCAGCCGACTTGAGCATCTTGAACTGGAATCCGGTGCCATACTGTAACGCCATGCCGAAAAGAAGGACCGAGATACCGATGATTATCAACGTGCGCGCCGTGCGCCTGCGGAAAAGGAACAGAAGCAACCCTATCATGGCGTAGTTGAACAGGATATCGCCGTACCAAAGAAGATAGGCATGGATAAGAGCGATTAGCAGGAGCCATAGAACACGCCGGTAATGCACCTTTCCAAAGCGGCGGCCCGACTTCTCGAAACGCTCATACATAAGGATCAGCCCGGCGCCGAAGAGCATTGAGAAGATGGCCATCATCTTCTGAAGGAATAGGGCCGAGGCGAATTCGTACGTCAGAAGGTTGAGACCGGCAAAACCTCCAACAAGGGATGGGTTGAAGAAGGTCACATGAGGGAGGGCAAAGAACTCGATATTGATGACCAGGATACCCAGCACGGCCACACCTCGGAGAACATCGATAGCAACTATACGCTCATCGCGATTAACGGGTGATGTAGTAGCAGGCTGTGTGGCCATCCCCGACAATTCGATTTGTTCAGACATTCATCTATCCTCCACGAATTAGCAGCAGAGCGACTCTCCCGACATGCCTTCCTGCGGCGAACTGCCTTGACCCGACAATGTACTACTCGCTAAGATGGCGTGGCCATGTTGGCGGTCAAGGTAAAAGGGGTGCAAAATGCCTCGGGTGTCACTGCGCAAGGGGACTATCTGCCCAGGGCCAATTATAGAAGCCGCTGAAAAGAGCGTTCGGCCTGATCGAGAAGCCACCGGAAGTTGAGAGCACGGTTCCAGCACCAAATTAACCTCAGGCGTGAGTATCACCGCAAGAACAGTAAACTTGTGATAAAACTTACTTGACACATCCCTGCTGAGGTGTTTTATTACCGCATAATAACGATCCGTAAGGTACATTTTGTCATATATACCGCTGTTCACTACTAGTGGATTGCACTCTGGAGAGACTATAATATGTTTCCTGGCCCTCTCAGGCCCAAAGACAGCACCCGCTTAACAATATTTACAACCACCATTATGTTGGGATTTACGAGCCGAATTCGGCAACTGATTAATCGAGAATTCGGCGGCGCGGGTTCGCTTTACAGGCTTGGTGCTCAGGCGATCTCGGTTTGGGATCAACTCCGAAAGCTTGGCGCTGTGGGGACTTTCCGACCGGTCGTCACCTACTCCATACGCGCTAGCACAGACCTCTGCGTCCGGACATCACAGAATCCACACCAAATGTGCCGCCCTCGCTTTATTTGTGGCAAGGACTTTTTTCTTGATCTTGTATAATCCATGAAACACTATCACCGCACTGTATTGTCACAAAGCGATTACTTAGAGGTATGTAATGCGAGTACGTAAGATGCGTTCGCAACGTTGGCGTGGACTCGCGTCGGCGTTGACAATCTGCGCGCTGGTCTTTCACATTCAATCGAGTGCAGCCAACAGTGAAGTTGATGACGAAACCTGTTTGGACTGTCATGATGAACCGGAGTTGTCTCTGGCAGACACTCCCCACCGGCTGAGTTCGCAGAGCGCAAAGCCAGTTGTGGAGATCGCCTGTGTCAGTTGCCACGAAGGGGGCACAATCCACGTCGAAGATCCATCCGTAGAGAACATCACCAACCCAGCCCGTTTGATCGGTCAGGAAGCCGGCCGCGCTTGCAGGAAATGCCACCAGCCGCATCGGGAGTTGGACAACTACGGCTTTGACACTCATGCCGACCTGGAACTGAGTTGCGCCGAGTGCCACCGGGTCCATGATGCCGATGCCAAAATGCTGTTGGACGACAGAGCGATGTTCTGCCTGAAATGCCACCAGAGCGTGCAAACCACGTTTGAACGCCGTTCCAATCACCCCGTCCGTCAGGGTATCATGACCTGTCTGAGTTGTCATCGTTTTACCCGGCGCGCCGATCACAACACGGCATACGGACTGAACCGCGTTTGCCAGGACTGTCATCCCGAGCAGGGCGGGCCGTTTTTGCATGAACATGGCGCAACCCAATCATACGGGGTGGGGGGAAGCGGATGCATCGAATGTCATGATCCTCACGGCAGCGAAAACGACCGACTGTTGAGACAGCCGGGTAACGAACTCTGTCGCTCCTGTCATGTCGAGCATGTGACGCGGAATCATCTAAATCTATGGGACGAAGTTTGGAGCCGACAGCCTTGCCAGACCTGTCACGTCGAAACGCACGGCTCTTTTGTCAGCGAACTCTACCTCGATCCGGATTTGCCCGCGAAGCTGGGTGGGGATTGCTATGATTCGGGCTGTCACAGTCTCAGCGGTCGGGGAGGTCAGTGATGAAACAGTTTCAGATAAAAAAGCTAACCGGCCTGATCATTGCCTGTATTCTCGGGGCGGTAACAACCGGGTTCGCCGGCGATGGTGGTGGTCGTGTCAAGGCCGGGTACATATATATCGACGAAGAAGGTAACCGCGCCGTCAATCAGGAAACATACAACAGCTACGAAGGAATCGGCCTGTCCTTCGAGGACTGGAGATACCGCCTGAACAATGGCGTAACACTGAAAGCGGACCTCCATAATGTCACTCTCAACAATCGCAACCTGCGAGCTTCGGCCTCCAAGCCGGGTCTGTTCAATATCTCACTGAGGAACAGCCAATATCGACGGAGTTATGATTTCGACGGTGGCAGGTTTACGCGAAGACGCACTACCGGCGGTCAAGTGTCCATGCAGCCACACCGGAACGCCAAACTCTTCGGCGGATTTACGCAGACCGATAAGCATGGAGTCAGTTCGATGTCAACCACGACCGTCTCCGATTCTGTCTTTAGCAGCACCGACTATTCGCACAGTTCGTACAACCTGGGCGGCTTGGTCACGTTTCCTTATGGCTCGGCGCGCATTGAGTATCGCCGCTACGATTTCGACGACAAAGTCAAAGACAGCGGTGACCGCAAGGCCAACAGTATCCGTGTAGACGCATCCACTCTGGTCCCTGGTGCCAATTGGATCAACCTATCCGGTGGGTATCACCATCGCGTTGATGAACTGGACGCTACCGAATTGGAACTGAAGACCAATCAGGGTTGGGGTGGGGTCAAGCTGTATCTGCCCAGGGGTCACCTGCTCGACTACCGCATCCTCTTTGCCCGCACTCAACACAGCGGTGACGATTCTGAAACCGATAATGTCATCAACACGATTGCCGTCGGCAAATCCATAGGACGAATCGCCGGAGTGAGGATCGGTTACGAGAACCGCATCTCGGATGATCTTGTCGATCGCACGGTGTCACACGGATTCCTGTTCAGAGGCTGGTGCAACTATCAGCAGCGGTTGTTCTTGAAAGTGTCGTTAGCGACTCGCAAGAAAGAAGTCAAGACCGGCGCCACCCTGCTCGGAGATGAAAACTTCACTCGCCATCGCCTTACCGCACGATACCGCGATGATCGTTGGGGGGATTTTACCGCCCAGTGGCAGGGAAGGATCAGAGAAAACCAGGATCTGCGAAGCAAAGTCGATTACAATACGATATCGCTGGACGGCAACCTGACACGCTCCGAGTACGGTCGGCTGTCTCTGCGCTACAGCTATTATGTAGGCAAGTATGAGAACGCCAGC
Source organism: uncultured bacterium (assembly GCA_965371755.1). Classification (GTDB taxonomy): domain Bacteria; phylum Zixibacteria; class MSB-5A5; order GN15; family FEB-12; genus JAJRTA01. The sequence continues at coordinate 6,115 of CBDUZQ010000048.1, read as the reverse complement.
GATGAGATTGACTACCAGTTCTCCGATCACCTGGTAGCGGCAACGCTATACCCGAAAGCGTATCGCGATGTCACCGTACACGTGGGCGGGACCTATTATCGAAGCCGAAGGGGCCGGGACGCAGAAAAGTTCAGTCTGAACTTCGGGGCGGTTTACCGTTTCCTGGACGATCATGAGTTGGAGATAAAGTATCAGGTGTTCAACTTCGACGATTTCCTGACTCGCGGTTCTTACTACACGGCTAATATCGTTGAAATAAGTGTGACGAAGGCAATATCACTAGATTGAGGAGTTGGTTATGAAACTGTTCAGATTCATCACCCTGGGGATGATTCTAACTACGCTGGTCTTCTGGGGCTGCGAGAGAAAGGTCACTGAAGAAGTGACAAAAATCGTCGCCGCCGAAGGCATAGCTGAGCACATCGGCAGCGAGGCGTGCAGCGCCTGCCATTTGGCAACTTATCAGAGCTTCGTGAATACCGGCCACCCCTACAAGCTAAACGAGGCTGAGGATGTCGAGGCGGGCAACTATTACCCTTACACCGATGTTCCCAACCCGCCGTCGATCGTGACCTGGAGTGAGGTCGACAAAGTGATTGGCGGCTTCTGGTGGAAGGCACGCTTCATTCGCGAATCAGGCTCCATTGTCACCGGCGCCGAGGTGCAGTACAACCTGGCCACCGAAGAATGGGTCAGCTATCATGACGGCGAAGATGTACCGTACGACTGCGGTCCCTGTCACATGACCGCATACCGCGACACCGGCAACCAGGAAGGACATGACAGTCTGATTGGCACCTGGGCCTTTGGCGGCATCCAGTGCGAGGAATGTCACGGCGCCGGTAGTCTGCACGCTTCCACTCCCTACGAGATCGGCATGAAGATCGACCGCTCTAACGAGGGTTGCGGCAAGTGTCATATCCGTGGCGATGTCAACAAGATCCCGGCCAGCGGCGATTTCGTCCGTCACCACGAACAGTGGAACGAGATGTTTACCACCAAGCACCAAGCCATCCAGTGTGTCGATTGCCACGATGTGCACTACAGTTTGCATCCGGATAGTCCCGACCGTGATATGGCCATCAAGCTCACCTGCGAAAATTGTCACCTGGATGAAACAGAATCTTTCGCCCGCAGTGATATAGAGGAGCACCTGAGCAGCCCGTTCGCACCGGGTTGCATCGATTGCCACATGCCGAAAGGAGCCAAGTCGGCGGTTGCTGCAGATACCTGGGTAGGCGACGTGACTTCGCACATGTTCCGTATCGATACCGATGTTGACGCTGAGTACATCACCGACGGCTATGCCAACGGCTATCTGACGGTGGAGTATACCTGTCTCAAATGCCATACCGACGAGGATAAGGCCTGGGCGTCATCCAACGCTCCGCGCGCCCATGCTTCGCAAATCGCTAATACCGATGAATGCATGGTCTGCCACGACGGTGGTTCCAGCAATCTTGCTCAGAAAGTGATTGCAGCCACTCGTCAGTGGGAGCACTCATTACACGCAACCGGAGATCACTCCAATCGCAGCAGCGGATCTTGTGCAAAATGCCATACCAATGAAGGGTTCATAGCGGAAGTCACCGGTGGCGAGGTTGCCGGCGACGTATTTAACGCTATCGGTTGTTTCACCTGCCACGATCCTCACGAGAACGGATCGTTCGCTCTCAGGACGACCGACGAGGTGACATTGGGCAATGGCGCCGAGTTCGACAATGGTCTTTCCAACCTGTGCGTCAACTGCCACAAAGGTCGTCGCGACGTCGCCACGTATGTTGTAGCGGGCAAGAGACTCAGCGGCCACTTCGGTCCGCACCATGGCAACCAGTCCGACATGCTCATGGGTGAAAATGCCTATGAGTATGCCGGTTACGATTACGCCAATTCCTGGCATAGTTCAGGCGTTACGGATCCTTGTGTCTCATGTCACTTCGATGAAGCTGATCGTTACGAACTCGGTGGACACACCTTCCTGTTGGCGAACGAAGACGGCGATGAAAACGTCGACGCCTGCAATGTTGATGGATGCCATGCTGACGCTTTTGAGATTGACAGTCTGAACAGAATTGCGAATGCAGACTTCGATAACAGCGGCGACACCGCGGGCGTTTACGATGAGATTGCAGGCCTGATGGATGATCTCCAGGATGAGTTGATCGCTGCCGGTTTGCTCGAGTGGGTAGCTGACGAAGGCGCCTGGGAACCTACCGATGGTTTGGTCGTACCGAATGTCGACTCTGTGGGCGCCTTGTTCAATTGGACATTCGTCCATGAGGATAAGTCGCACGGAATTCACAACACTCGCTACGCTGTGGGTCTGCTGCAATCATCGATCAACTACATGACGACCGGTGATCCGAATGGTGCTCCAGCCCGGGGACCACTGACGTTGTTACCGGCTCACTGATCTCAGATTTGTTCAGTCAAAAGCCCCTTCAATCGGAGGGGCTTTGCTTTGACCGCATGGAAAAGAAGAGTGAAATAAAATTCGATTACTTCGCCGTATTCTGGGGCGTGTTTGTTAACGGCCGGCAATGACTTATCGGACCAACAGATCGTCTGTAGGAATATATGGAATGGTGATGAGGATAATGTGAATCGAATCAGTTGCCATTCCTATCGTTAATCGTTATTGTGGGCAAGTATTCTGTTGGAGGTTTTATGTCGAAACCAGGACTTCCGGGTTTGACCCGCAACAAGGTGACCGCTCTCGGCGCTCTTATTGCTCTCGCCACACTTCTGGCGATAATCCTGATGATCATGGCCGAAGCTCTAAGCGAGAAGAGCAATCCCTATTTCGGCGTTATACTCTATATGATCCTCCCGGCAATACTCGTCTTCGGCCTGCTCTTGATACCGCTGGGCATGTGGCTGGCCTGGCGCCGCCAACGCCGTACACATGTGGATGAAACCACCGGCTGGCCTGTTGTGGATCTGAATCGTCCCAGTCATCGTAACGCCACGCTGGTGTTTGTCCTGGGAACCGTCTTCTTTCTGCTACTCAGCTCCTTTGGCGTTTATCAGGCTTACCACTACAGTGAATCGGTGGATTTTTGCGGTAGACTTTGCCACACAGTGATGCAACCTCAGTATACAGCCTATCAGCAGTCGCCGCACGCCCGTGTCTCCTGCACAGAGTGCCACGTAGGCTATGGCGCTGACTGGTACGCTAAATCGAAATTGTCGGGCGCTTATCAGGTCTATGCGACTCTGACCGACGTATTCCCGCAACCGATTCCAACACCCATCGAGAACCTTCGCCCGGCTCGCGAGACCTGCGAGCAGTGCCATTGGCCGGAGAAACACTACGGCGGCCGTTTGCGGGAATTCGTCCATTATCGCTACGATGAAACCAATACACCCTGGCATCTGGAGATGTTGATCAAAACCGGTGGCGACGAGAGTGAGGGTTTGCACACGTCTGGTATCCATTGGCATATCAACAAAGAAGTGCTCATAGAATATGTCGCACGTGACGAGAAGCGCCAGGATATACCCTGGGTGCGCTATACTAACAAGCAAACCGGTGAGGTAGTGGTCTTCCAGGATGTCGATGCACCGCTGTCCGACGAATCACTGGCAGGTGAGGACCTGCGACGGATGGACTGTCTGGATTGCCACAACCGACCGAGTCACATTTTCCATTCACCCGATCATCTGATGGATCAGTTGCTGCTCACGGGTCGCATCAGTACGGCTTTGCCGGAGATCAAGAGCATGGCGGTCGGTGTAATGGCCTCCGAATATGATTCGGCAGAGGAGGCACACGAAGCGATTGGCGCACAACTCCGCTTATACTACAGCAGCGAATACCCGGAATTGCCGGCAGCGCACTCCGGGGAAATCGACAACGCAGTGGCGGCTGTGCAGGATGCCTTTGCTCAAAACTTCTTCCCGGATATGAAGGCCCGATGGTCGGTTTATCCCAACAATATCGGTCACTTCAATGATATAGGTTGTATGCGCTGTCACGATGGCTTCCACCAAGCCGAAGATGGCCGCACTATAACCCATGAATGCAATGCCTGCCACTCGATCCTGGCTCAAGGACCTGAGGGTGAGATAGAACGGGCCGAGTCCACGGAGGGATCCGAATTTCGCCATCCTGAGGATATCGATAAGGCTTGGCTGGAGATGGGATGCTATGAATGCCATGACGGCACGCAACCTTGATGATGGTAACTCTAAGAATCTGCCCGGATAGTGCAAGAGGACTTATGAGGAAACTGTCCCGGAGCCGACAAGTGGGTTCGGATCATGTTGCTCCTGTCACTCCACTGCGTAAGGAGCAGGATTGTAGAAGCTCTTTTCGGATAATTCGCTCGACCAGGGAGTGTTGGTTGTAGAAAGGTAATGAAGAAGTGAAGAAATATCCAAGGAGGTCCCGGTGATAAAGAGGATCCTGTATCTGTTGATGTGTGGTTCGGCTGCGCTGCTTTTACCGGCAGCAGTTAGCCTGGGGTCTGACTCGACGAAAGCTGACAATGAAGAAAAGGTGAAACACGAGTTCGTCGGCGTCAAAAAGTGCAAGATCTGCCATAAGGCGCAGTATTCCTCATGGGAAGCGACGAGCCACGCTAAGGCCTGGAGTCGGCTGAAATCCGAGGAGCAGAAGAACGAAGAATGTGCAGGTTGCCACAGTACCGGCGCTACTGCCAAGGGTGTTCTGCTCGAGGGCGTGCAGTGTGAAGCCTGTCACGGGGCTGGCTCCGATTACAAGAAGAAGAGCATTATGAAGGATCGCGAGCTGTCGATCAAGAATGGCTTGGTCATTCCGGATAGCACGGTGTGTGTAAGTTGTCATAATGAAAAGTCACCAACGTTCAAGGGTTTCGACTTCGCCAAGTACCGCGCAAGCGAGAAGGGCGTCCACAAAATGATTGACGTGAAGGAAAAAGCCGAGAAGGATGAGAATTAGCACGATCCATCGTCGTTGAGCGTGGAATTGTAATCTCATCAGAATGACCATTCCCGTCTCAGATCAACCTGTTCGAATCTAAGACAACCTTGTAGCGTGCCGAACCCATGGCTGCTCCCGACGTTCAAGTATCTGTCAACTGGCTTGAGGACAAGCTGACTACTCTGGAAGTTGAGGCGGGGCTGGAATACTATATCCTGTCACCCTGCCGGCGGCAGAGGCGGGCAGCATGGGTAGCTTGACCTTCAAACAGTTACGTGAATATCATGAAACCGACGCAAATCTGGCCCTGGTTCGATGGAGCCCACCGGATCCAATGCGAGACAGTATTGCAGCGAGATGGTCCCATGCGTATACACACGCACACAGGGGAAATACTGTATCTTAGATTTTGATACCACGTGTCCGAATTGTCTGAGGACGCACAACTTCGCATTTGACCGGAGATATCAGAATCCGACTGTAGTGCAAGGATTATTGTGTAAATTGTGTATTCGGGTTTGATTTGAGTTTCCGGTTAAGTTCCTTGACCAATCAGGCAAATAATACTATCTTATTGACGTACAACTCATATAATGTCACTTCAGTGGAAGGGACGTCCGGAAAGAACTAGCTCTACCTTGGGAGGCAGAGGATGAAGCGAGTAACTAACGGTCTGGTTGCTATCTCTACAGTTTTGGGAATCACTTTTGCCGCAGGCGCGGTCAACGGCACTGATCTGATGCTGCCTGAAATGGTGATCACCGAATGCGATGTGGTCTGCATTCCCGTGACTGTTACCTCGTTTGCCGGTGTAGCGGGCGTGGAACTGCACTTCACTTACGACGAGACCTGCATGACCTTCGACAGCATATCGCTGGGATACCTTGACGGCGCGACGGTAAACGGCGGCAGCGGTGAAGCCCATATTATATGGGAAAACTTCATGAGCCCGTTGACCCTGGCCGACGGTGAAATCCTGACTTACATTTGCTTTAGCAACATCACAGCCACACCGGCCGCACCCTGCGCCATTTCGTTCCAGGGTACCTGCGAACTGGTCGACGAGTTTGGCGACCCGCTCCCCTTCACTACCACCGACGGTTCGGTGGCTTGTGAGCCATCGAGCGACGAGATCAACCTGGCCTTGCCGGATCTGGTGATCACCGAATGCGATGTGGTCTGCATTCCCGTGACTGTTACCTCGTTTGC
>CBDUZQ010000047.1:0-11075 GCA_965371755.1 uncultured bacterium | reverse complement strand
CACCAAAACTGTCACCGCTATGCTGGTGGCGCCCGTGAAGACTGACCAGATAGACCGACCATAACGGCAGATGCAGCATGGGCCGTGAGGCAAAGAAGTAATCGAGGAACTTCATACCGTCAGAGTGCGCAGATAGAAATACATGAAGGGCGCTGCAAACAGGAGCGAGTCGAATCGATCAAGCACGCCGCCGTGTCCGGGAATGACGCGTGATGAGTCCTTTATGCCGAGCGACCGTTTCCACATCGACTCGACCAAATCGCCCAATTGCCCGAACAGCGAACATCCGAGCGCAATGACTAAGATATGACCCAGTCCAATCTGCGGCAACCTCCAGAAGTGCATCAGTAGTCCGACGGCAATAGCGCCGAGCAGCCCGCCGATAAAACCCTCAACCGTCTTGTTGGGCGAAACGGTTGGCGCCAGTTTGTGGCGGCCAAGCCAGGAGCCGATACCCATCGCGGCCGTGTCGCCAACCCATAGCAACCCGAAAAGAAACAACAAGCAGTCGCCACCGGCAATCGCATCGAATCCCTCGCCGACTTTGTAAACGAAGGGATAAAGCAGCCCGACATAGGCCACCCCCCAGAGCAGACGACTATGGCGCCGGAACAGATCGGCCGGAGTTTGTTTACCGATACTCAATACCACCGCAGTTATAACAAAGAAAAGCAAAATCGGCGTGCCCTCGTGGCCAAGGATTTCTGCCGGGCCGGCCAGGAACGCACGCGGTTCCCCAAAACCGGTAGTCAGCCAAAATGTCGACGCAACTGTGATGATACCAAGCCAAAAGAAACCAGAACGCGGCGGAGATTTCTCATTGACAAGAAACTCGATAATGGCACCTGACGCCGCCAGCATGAGCATCCCGAACAGCCAGCCTCCTCCCTGATAACAGATCCACAGAATAATCGGAATGGTAACCACCGCCACACCGATCCGGGCGGTCAGATTGCGGCTCATCGCTTTGTCCTCTTGCTGATTCGTCCGAAACGTCGCTCCCTTTGCTGGTAATCGGCGATGGCCTCAAACAACTCGCACCGTCCGAAATCAGGCCAGAGAGTGTCGATGATATGCAACTCGGTATAGCTCGTTTGCCAAAGCAGGAAGTTTGAGATTCGGTGTTCACCGGAGGTTCTGATCAGGAGATCGGGATCCGGCAGTGAGGCGGTGTACAGAAAACTGGAGAACAACTCCTCATCAATTTGGGATGGTTGTATCATGCCGGCCTTGGCGGCGTTGACAATCGACTTGACTGCATCGAGTATCTCAGTGCGACCGCCATAGTTCAGGGCCAGGTTCAACACCAGCCCACGATTATCGCGGGTTTTCTCTTCAGCCCGAGCCAGAACTTTGCGACGAGCCACCGACAAGCCGCTGATGCGCCCCGTCGTGATCAGCTTGACATCATTTTTCATCAGTTCGTCGATCTCTTTGCGCGTCGTGCGGCTTAGCAGGGACATAAGAGCCGCCACTTCCTCGCGCGGACGTTTCCAATTCTCGACAGAAAAAGTGTACAGTGTCAGATACTGAATGCCGATCTCACTGGCGGCCCGCACCGTTTTTTTGACCGCCTTCACACCGGCCTCGTGACCAAAGGTGCGCGGCTTGTTGCGCCGGGCGGCCCAGCGACCGTTACCGTCCATAATGATTGCTACGTGCCGTGGAATCGGTTCGGGATTGTTCAGGATGGTTTCTTTGAGACTGTCGGATTTATGCATCATGAAGCCAAGCTACAAATCGCTCCCTGACATGGCAAGCGCAATTAACATCCGCACGGAATAGCGCTCACGGGCGGTCGACACTAACGGCATCAATCCGCGTTTCCAGTCTATAATTCTCCGTGGAAAATACGCCCTCCCTGGCTCCCACCTCCCAAATAGAATCCGGGAATAGAAAACCTTCCCGTTCCGACACCCGGTAGCAGCGAGAGAATCGCTTATAACCCTCGCGATGCGGGTAGTAAAGGTAGAGTCGGCGTAACAAATACGAGTCGCGATCAATGACGATCAAACCCACCGGTAGTGAATCATCGGCCGTTGGTGTGTCGAAGCCGATGGCTAACAACTCCCCGCCGATGTCGTTGGGGTAGAAAGTGTATCGATATTGCGCGTTGAATATATCTGGAACGGAGAATCGCTGATGCATGATGCCGTCCGACGTGGCCGTTTCCACCACCTGCGAATCCAATGATCCGGAACTGAACCAGTAGGACACGATAGCGGTATCGACGCTGGTGATCCGTCCGTTGGAAGCAACTCTCTTGTAGTGAGAGGTAGTCAAAAGGGAGAAGCTCACCCCATTCCCAAGGGGGTCGGACTCCGCTGAGACAGATGCGGCCTGCGTGCAGTAGAACTCGAGGACTGGATCACCGCCGTAACTATCATCGGCAGAGCCGGTTGCGGTGGCGATTAGAGCTACCGTCGCGATCCATAATACCCTGATATGGTACTTTTCTGTTGACATTCGCTGCTCAATATACGTAAAATACGTGTAGTTGCCAACCGTACATTCAGAGGAAATCGACAGCAACGTCAATCTCAAGGCCCGGTTGGCGTCGGCGACGTTGCCGGGGGAATGGGGTTGATGAAGACGAAAAACAGGAGGTTACGATATGTTTGTGAAAGAGATGTTGAAATCATCGCCCAGGGACATCATCACGATAGATCCGTCGACGGATGTATTGACGGCTATGGAGACCCTGATATCCAACAAGATCGGCTGTTTGCCCGTTCTGGATAGTTCGGGTACTTTGCTGGGAATCCTTGACGACAAGGATATTTTCCGCGCCGTGTATGAAAATCAGGACAATTTTGAGAAGTTCACTGCTGGTGAACTGATGACATCCAACCTGATTATCGGGATGCCGGACGACGACTTGAATTACATTGCCGGTTTGATGGCCAAGAACAACATACGCTATGTCCCGATCATGGACGACAAAAAGATGGTTGGACTGATCTCGCCGGGCGATGTCGTGAAGGCGCAAATGACCCATATCCAGATTGAGAACCGCTACCTGAAGATGTACATGGAGGGTACGCACCTGGGCTAAAGGCCGTTCCCTCGAATCCCGGCCTCTCGATCTTGTGTCTGCACTGATCTAACAGGCTGTTGAAAAACCGATAGTATGGCAATCTGTTCCTCGTGATTCAGGAGTGCATCCCAACCGAGGCTCCTCAGCCGGAATATACCAGTCGGATCACGGTTCGGCCGAAAATAATTCGTTCTAATCTCCGGCGAAGTTGCTTGTTCTGGTTGTCAATTGAACTACGATCAATTATGATTGATCGTGGCTGCGTGAGGCGGTCCACAGTGAGTATAATCGCAGGACGTCCGCCGGATATGTGTAAAGAGTGTCGGCCGCCCTGTTAGATAGGAGAAAGAAGCTTATGTTAGTGAGAGATTTGTTGACGAAGAAAGATCGAGAGGTAATTACCGCAACGGCCGATACCGAGGTGAACGAGGCAATGCGGCTCTTGATCGATAATGGCATCAGTTGCCTGCCGGTATTGGACAAGAACGGCAAGCTCGAGGGTATCGTCAGCGACAAGGACATCTTTCGACTGATCTACGAGCACCGAACGGACTACAGTCAGTCTCGAGTGGGTGATGTCATGACAATAGACCTTCTGATTGGATTGGCCGGTGACGATATCAACTACGTGGCAGGTATCATGACGGAAAACCGCATCCGACACATTCCCATAGTGGAAGGCAAGAAGCTGATCGGTTTGGTGTCACAAAGTGACATTGTCAAGACCCAGATGAAACGCATGGCTGTTGAGAACCGTTACCTGAAGCTCTATTTCGACGGCGATTACCCGTCATAACAGGCAAGCCCGCACTTCGCGCGTGTGCTACCGGATCGAGCTAACCCACGTACCTCATGCTGAGCACAGTCGAACCGTGAGATGCGGCAGGTCGAAACCCCTCAAGAATGTCGCCTAAACTTCAAGGACGTCTTGTTCTTTCTTTTCCAGGATATAGTCTATCTCTAAGGTGAACTCGCCGGTCATCTTCTGGACTTTTTCCAATCCGTCCTTCTGCTGATCCTCCGATATCTGCTTGTCCTTCTGGGCACTCTTGATTTGGTCGTTGGCATCGCGACGAATGTTGCGTATCGCCACCCGGCCCTCCTCGGCCATATTGCGACAATGCCGGGCCAGTTCCTGTCGACGCTCCTCGTTAAGCGGAGGGACCGGAATCCGGATGGCCTGTCCCTCGACAACGGGATTGAAGCCCAGGTCGGCTTTCTGGATTCCCTTCACGATCTCACCAACCGTGCCCTTCTCAAAAGCCTGAACAACCAACAGACGCGCCTCCGGAGCAGCAATCGTCGCTACCTGATTCAGCGGCAACTTAGAGCCGTAGGCCTCCACCTTGACCGTATCGAGCAATTGCACCGTCGCCTTACCGGTTCGGACAGCGTTGAACTCACGCGCCACCGCATCGACGCTCTTCTTCATGCGCTCAAGTGTTTCCTTGTAGATCTCTTCCAGCATAATGGGACTCCCGTGCTTGTTATTTCCACCTCAAGAGATCAGTGTCCCAACCTCTTCGCCCAACACCGCCCGTTTGAGATTGCCCGGCCGGTGAAGGTCGATCACTCTAACCGGGATATGGTTCTCCATCAGCAGTGAAACGGCGGTTGAGTCGATCACTTTCAACTCACGCGTCAGGACCTCCATGTATTTCAACTTAGGATAAAAGATTGCTTCGGCGTCCTTCCTGGGATCGGCCGAATAGACTCCGTCGACATTGGTAGCTTTTATCATAATGTCGGCATTGATTTCCATGGCTCGAAGCGAGGCAGCTGTGTCGGTACTGAAATACGGGTTACCGGTACCGGCAGCGAATATGACCAACCTGCCTTTTTCCAGATGCCTTATCGCCCGACGTCGGATATACGGTTCAGTAAAGGCTTCTATTGCCACCGCCGACATCACCCGCGTGTAGCAGCCCATTTTCTCGAGCGTGTCCATCATGGCCAAAGAGTTAATCACTGTGGCCAGCATCCCCATCGAATCGGCTGTAACCCGATCCATGCCTGACTCAGAAGCGTGCAGCCCGCGAAAGATGTTCCCGCCACCAACCACAATTGCGGTTTCGATGTCGAGTTCGTTGATCTCTATGATTTGGGAGCAGATGGATTCCACTGTAGCCGTGTCGATCCCGAATTGACCGGGACCGGTGAGGGCCTCCCCGGATATCTTTATCAGAACCCTCTTGGCTGGCGGTAAATGATCGTCAGATTCCATTTTACTCGCCCAGACGGAATCGGCAGAACCGTTTTACGAGTATGTTTTCGCCCAACTTGGCGATCGTCTCTTTGACGACGTCACCCACTGTCTTATCAGTATCCTTGATAAATGCTTGCTCCAGCAGAACGATTTCCGAGAGATACTTCTCCAGCTTGCCGTCAACGATTCTGTCGATCACTTTCTCCGGTTTGCCTTCGTTAAGCGCCTGCTGGCGGTAGATGTCGCGCTCTTTGTCGAGCGCGGCCTGGTCAACCTCCTCGCGGGACACACAAACAGGCGCGCTCGCCGCCACATGCATAGCGATGTCCCTGGTGAAGACTTTGAACTGGTCGGTGCGCGCCACGAAATCGGTCTCGCAGGCCACCTCGACCAAAACACCAAGTTTGTCCCCGGCGTGAATGTACGATGCGATCACTCCTTCGGCGGCTGTGCGACCAGCCTTGGAGGCGGCCTTGGCAATTCCCTTCTCCCTGAGAACCTTGACCGCCTTTTCGAGATCTCCGTCGGCTTCAGAGAGAGCCTTCTTGCAGTCCATCATGCCGGCTCCGGTTTTGTCCCGGAGTTCTTTCACCATTTTTGCGTTTATCTGCATTTGGTCGTACCTTTCAGCATTCATGCGGGCGGCGCGGTCTTGCCAGGACCGCTATCGGGTTCTTTGGATGTATAAACAATCGGCTTTCCCTTTCGGGTTTCCTCCACAGCCGCCTCGACCGCCTCTTGCGTGAGGCCACTCTGAGCCTCAACAGCAGCGTCGACCAACTGCCGAATCAGCACGCGGATCGACTTAATGGCGTCATCGTTGCCCGCTATCGGGAAATCGATAGGGTCCGGATCGGCGTTGGTATCGACGATACCGACGATCGGAATACCCAGCTTGGTAGCTTCGGCCACCGCTATGTTTTCTTTGCGAGCATCCACGACAACCATCAAACCCGGCAGCACGTTCATCTCCTTGATACCACCGAGTACCTTGTTGAGGCGCACGGCCTGGTGCTCGAACCGGGCGCGCTCTTTCTTGGTGAACTTCTCGACCGTACCGTCCTGCTGCATCTGCTCGATGTCTTTCAGTTTCTTGATCGAGTTCTTGATGGTATCGAAATTAGTGAGCATTCCACCCAACCAGCGCTCGGTGACATAAAACGCACCGCACCGCTTGGCTTCTTCAGTGATTACTTCCTTCGCCTGTTTCTTGGTGCCCACCATCAAGATCGACCGACCACGCGAAACCACCTCGGTGATTTTCCTGCTGGCATGTTCCAGAGCGTTGACGGTCTTCTGAAGATCGATGATGTAGATACCGTTACGAGCGGCAAAGATGAACGGCTTCATCTTGGGGTTCCATCGGCGGGTCTGATGGCCGAAATGCACCCCGGCTTCGAGCAATTCCTTCACTTGTGCAGAGATCATGCGATATCCCGGAAATATGGTTAATCTTCACTCGGCGTCATCCCCAACCGAAACCCGCAAACTGCGGGACCATCGGTCGAGTCAGCCGGAGCTGTTTATTTCCCCGCCGAAGCAGGGATACAGCACTCCAAATCAGCGTTTGGAATACTGGAAACGCTTGCGCGCTTTGGGCTGGCCGTACTTCTTGCGTTCCACCTCGCGAGCATCACGAGTGAGCAAACCGTGTTTGCGTAACACGGCGCGGTACTCTGGATCCATCACCAACAAGGCCCTGGCCACGGCCAAACGTAAGGCGCCGGATTGCCCACGGATACCACCACCGCTGGTCGAGCAATTTATATCGAGATCGCTCAGGTGTTCCGTAACTTTTAGCGCTTCCTTCGCATGAGCCACCAGTGTCTCACGACAAAGATGATCCATCAGGGAATGCCCGTTAACGGTGAAGGTTCCTTTACCCGGCACGATGTTCGCTCGGGCAACCGCCTCTTTGCGACGGCCGGTAGCTGAAAAGCTGTCCTGTCCCATTTGCCTCTATCAGTTAAAGCTCTAGTTTTTCCGGTTTCTGGGCTCGATGTGGATGCTCGGGTCCGCTATAGACATGAAGCTTCTTGAACATTTTCCGACCCAATCGGTTCTTTGGAAGCATCCTCCGAACAGCCATCCGGAATGTCTCTTCCGGCTTCTTATGCATCTGTTCGGCAAACGTTGTCTTTTTCAAACCGCCGGGGTAACCCGAGTAGTGATAGTAGGCCAGCTGGTCCGGTTTCCTCGTGCCGGTTACGCGCACGGCCTTAGCATTGATCACTACGACGTGGTCACCCGTATCCAGATGCGGTGTAAAGATCGGCTTATGTTTACCTCTAAGAATCGTCGCCACCCGCGTGGCGTAACGTCCCAGAATGGCGTCTTCCAAGTCAACGACCCACCATTTACGGCGACCCGGGTCTACTTTCGGCACAAAAGTCTTCATTCATACATCCAATATATCTAGACCTCATCAAAACAGACAGACGATGAAAATACACTATTTGGCTGACTTGTCAACATAATCTACAAAAAAATCCTAATCCTCACGGACCCACCTAAGAGGTATCGGCAGTCATCCCAATATGTTTAACAGTAGCAACTTAGCTGTGCCATCGATAACCCCGGACAGCTTTGGTATTCTGTCTCAAGGTAACATTCACACTGTTTTGTGCCCGTCGGGTCTTCAGACCCGGCGGGAAACTGCTGAACGACCTCATATCTTCCCGACCAGATCCAGACCCGCCTTAAGAGTCTTCGCACCCGGCTTCCAGTTCATCGGGCAGACCTCTCCCCCATGCTCGCGTACGAACTGGGCGGCCTGAAGTTTGCGAGTCAACTCCACGGAACTGCGACCGATTGAGTTATCGTTCACCTCGAAAGCCTTGACAACACCGTCCGGATCGATGATGAAGGTCCCACGGAGCGCCAGCCCGGCTTCTTCGATCATGACACCATAGTCGCGGCTCAGCTTGCCGGTCGGATCGGCCAACATCGGGAAGGTGATCTTCTTGATCGTTTCCGAACTGTCGTGCCAGGCCTTATGGACAAACACGGTGTCGGTCGACGCCACCAGGATCTCAGCACCCAAGTCCTGGAACGTCTTGTAGTTGTCGGCCAGGTCACCAAGCTCAGTGGGACACACAAAAGTGAAATCGGCCGGGTAGAAAAACAGGACCACCCACTTACCGCGATAATCGTGGAGCTTGATGCGCGTAATGTCGTCCTTGTACAAGGCCTCGACATCGAAATCGGGAGCCGGGTGATTGATCTGTACCATTGCTGTTTCTCCTTTATTGTTTTGCTCTAAATCTGTCAATCCGTCTACTCTACTTCGTAATCGTGGGACCAACATCGGTCCACAATCTCGATTATCAATAATCGTTATGAAGACTAACAGAAATCCGGGGCAAGAGTTCACAAAAACATAATAGAATAGCCACTATGCCTATCTAAGCCGCAGACTGAGCACACCGACGTGGCGTCACAATGGCAACCAACAGACCGTTCCCCCCGCTTAACATCACCTCGAACCGCTCAAGACTCAGGAATGACGTTTCTTCAACTTCAGCTTGTAGCGTGGATCAAACTTCCGCCCGGTCGTGCATAATCCGCACGAGGCCATGCGCAGTCGTTTTTGACGGGGGTACTCTCGCCCACAATTAGAACAGGTGTATATGTACTTGGGCGGCTTTTTCAGCGACGGGTGCGCCTTCGCCCGTACCGATGCACCCACCCGTGCGGCTTCGACCTTGAACGCCGCGCCGTGACGAAAATGCAGGATGTGGATCATCTCGTGTTTGAGCGTGTCGGCTATTTCATCGGGGAACAGTTGATGGTACTTCCGACCGATGCGGATCAACCGTCGCTGCGGTGTGTAGGAGCCGGCCGATGACATTCGGGTGGAGTATTCGATCTTCACACGGCGCAGCCGACCGTCGAAATACAACCAGTTGAACCGGTCGAACATGCGGTAAAGCTCGCTGGTGTCGGGCAGGCCGGTCTCCACCTCACGAACCATGGACAGGCTGACTGCGGGAGCGGTGCTCTGATGTTGCCTGATGGCCGTGTACAGCGTGGCGGGCGCCGGGGGACTTAGATCCTCCGGTCGAAAGAGATCATAGTTGCTCGCGGCCAGCGCTTTTTTTTGTGACTTGTTGCGACTCATCTGATGTCGTTCCTACTGACAGTATTCATACTTATCGGCAGTTTCGAAAGCAACTTCAAACAGGCTCGCTTGGTTTTCGCGCTTCGCGCGCCCCAAGAAAGTAGGGCAGCATCCCTGTAATGCTGCCATTGCCGAACTTGTATGATAGCTCCACTCTTGCGGGGGTCAGGAGGACAGGCCTCCTGACCTGATTTCAATCCTCTCGCCCACCCTGCTTGATACCTTCATCGGTAATGAAGAGGCTCACCAACTCGAACGGTGTCACATCGAAGGCCGGCGAGTATACCTTGACGCCATCCGGTGCGATGCGGGGACCGAACCCTTCGGTGACTTCTTCAGGAGCGCGTTCCTCAATGACAATATCGTCGCCCGTGGGTGTGTCGTTGTCAAACGTCGACGATGGCGCTGCCACATAGAATGGTACGCCGT
The DNA here is from genome assembly GCA_965371755.1 of uncultured bacterium. Classification (GTDB taxonomy): domain Bacteria; phylum Zixibacteria; class MSB-5A5; order GN15; family FEB-12; genus JAJRTA01. The sequence goes on along the minus strand of CBDUZQ010000047.1, from coordinate 1,283 downwards.
GATGTTTGGCCAACACGGCTACAGAGTAAGTACCTATCTTATTGGCGAAATCACCATTCTCAGCAATCCGATCGGTGCCGACAATAACGTGATCTATCACTCCTTGCTTCATCAGCATGCCCGCCATATTGTCGCAGATCAACGTGACGTCTATTCCTTCCTGCATCAACTCCCACGAGGTCAACCGAGCACCCTGCAACAACGGACGGGTTTCGTCGGCGTACACGCGTATCTTCTTTCCTTGTTCATGCGCCGTGTATATCACCCCCAAGGCCGTGCCAATACCGCCGGTGGCCAGCGCGCCGGCGTTACAGTGGGTGAGGATTCCATCGCCATCGTTTATCAACTCAGCGCCATGTTTGCCGATCCGTTCGCACATCAGACGATCCTCTTCGTGGATCGCCTTAGCCTCAGACCAGAGTATGTCAAGCGTACCCCCGAGATCCATCGACCCTTGTTCGCGTACCCGGTTCAACACACGGTCCACTGCCCAAAACAGGTTGACCGCTGTTGGTCGCGCTGATTGGAAATCGCGAGCGACTTGTTCAATGTAGTCGCTATCGGACCGACCCGAATCCTGCACGGCCAGCGCCATACCATACGCAGCGGCGATCCCGATAGCAGGCGCCCCTCGCACGTCGAGTCGCTTGATAGCCGCGATGACATCGTGATGGTCATCCAGCTCCAGGTAGGTTGTCTCCTGAGGTAATCTTGTTTGGGCGAGCAGCACAAGCTTGTCGCCCCGTCGCTGAATCGGATTGAACTTCATCACTGAACCCTGCGAGGTGTCTGGCGTCGGGTGTCGCGTGCGGGCATCATTCACTCACCAACAATCTGCACCACTATTCGCCGGTTCCGACCTTTGTTGTCGAACTCCAGAAACACAATCTGCTGCCAGGTGCCAAGGGTCAATTGACCGTCAACAAACGGCACCGTGATATCCGGGCCGAGCAGAGCCGCGCGCAGGTGGGAGAAACCGTTGCCGTCGTGCCAGGTCTCGTCATGATGATACGACCTGTTCGATGGAATCAGCTTTTCCCAAAACTCCGGCAGGTCCCTGAGCAATCCCGGTTCATATTCGATCGTAGTGATACCGCCGGTCGAGCCGGGTACAAACACGGTGACGGCGCCACTCGTAAGACCTGAACCTGCCACCGCCTGCTGCACTTCGCCGGTGATGTCGATAATATCGCCGGGTCCGCGGGTGGTCAGTTTTATCTCTTTGGTAATTACCATAAGTGGGAACTTAATTGGGGCAACCGGCAAAAGTCAAAGTTAATTTG
>CBDUZQ010000046.1:0-11312 GCA_965371755.1 uncultured bacterium | reverse complement strand
CCTACGCCCCTACCTGCGGCACGATACACAAAAACTCGAAATCCTCGTCGTATGGATTCTCAAACTGATGGTCGGCGTTAGCCGGCACGTAGGCATAATCATTCGCCTCGACCGTGTGCTGCACACCATCGATGGTCAGTCTGCCTTTACCCTTCACAATGTAATTGACGTGCTCCCAATCGTGGCTGTGCGACGGCGTGTGACCGCCGCCGGCGATACGGAACAGGCGCATTGAGTGGTCCGTCCAGCCCTCGTCGGGACCGATCGTGTTCGCCTTGGTCACATATTTCACATTGTCTGCTACGACCGGCTGGAGCTTGATACTTTCTTTCTTGACTACAGGCATGGAACCTCCTGGGTTTGAGCTATCATACGCAGGGGACCACGCAAAAAGCAAAAAAAAAGAACCCGTCTCCGTATTGGAAACGGGTTCACGAAACGTTGTAATCAAATCCTATTTCATCCGTGTCATATCTACTTCCTACGACGGATGGTGCGGCGAGTCTTGCTCTTGCGAGCAACCTTGCGCTTGGAGCTGGCGCGCCAGCTCTTCGAGCGGGTGGTGCGACGCTTGGCAACCTTACGCTTGGCAGGCTTCCACTGTGACCGTGAGGCCGGTTTGCGGAAGGCGCTGGCAGTGCCGCGGTTCCCTCTCCAGATGGAAGGGTTAGCCTTCTTGAGGCTCAGGTCAACCGCTTTGTAGCGGACAGAGTACACTGTGCGACCAAGCTGACGGGCGATCCATGTCGTCTCATAACGGCGATAGAACTTGCGCATGAACGCAACCTCTTCGCGCGACCACTGGCGGGCAACCTTACGGCCCACGGTGCGACGATGACTGACCGTACGTCGCGAGGTGTTGTAACGTTTCCGCATAGCCATACTCTACTCCTTGTTTGAGCTGTTACAGGTAGCGAACATAGACCATGGCTTAGTCTTTGTACGCTGTTTACATAGCTTGTTTTTTTCATCGGTCGCAGTCCAAAATCCTTTAGCCTCAACTGCTTAGATTTTTCCGGCAAGAACGATTAGCACCCCCTCCATCCACGTTCGATCGAGCAACGGAGTCGCCACCAGACCCAAAACCCACCGAGTAGAACCAGTACTCACCGGAGTTCACCGCGAGGGTGCTGGCGGAGCACCGACTAGCACGTAACTACCTGTCAGCCATATTGTTAGTTGCACTCGACGGTTCGCCCGGACGGGGGATGGTGGAGGCACAGCACTTCTCCTGGTCTGGCGTTTTTCTGAGGTGCAAAGGAGGAATTGCTGTGTCAAGGGATAGATGAGGGAAGGCTGTCTCACAAGTTTACCACACGAAAGTGGTGGACAATACTGTTCATAAGTACATCACCTAACCCCGCGTATTGCGTCGCCCTGATGAGCGCTATTTGTGGTCAGCCCAGACAAGCCCCGCCACGCAACAGAAAAAGCAACTTTCGGACGGCACAAAAAAACACCGGTTCACGTCCGCCGCGGCGGACAGGAACCGGTGGAATATACTGTTACGACACAGCCTGTCAGCGGCGAGTACGTTTCTTTTTGGCGCGACCGAATGACTGTTTCGCTACCTCGAAGTCTCCGCCGTCTGGTTTCGCCGGGGCCGAGGTATCCGGAGTATCAGAACTGCTCTTAACCTTCTCACCGCGCCGCGTGCGTTGTCGCCCATACGATGTCACCGAACTCTCGGACGTCTCTTCGCCGGAGGAAGCCTCAGTGCTGTCTGCGACCACAGCGGTCAATTCGCGAGCCGGTTCTTCATCGTCGTCCCTCACCTTACTGGAGACGACCTTGGCAACATCGTCATCGGTAGTATCAGCCGGGGAGGAATCACCACTTTCAAACGACCGGGATTCCTCGGCCGGCGTCGGTTTTTTCTCGGTTACAGATTCACTCGCATAGTAGTCGATGTGCGGAAAAGAGGTCCCAATCTTCTCCTCAGGTTTGGACAATTCCGATCTATCGGATTGGACGCTGGATTTCTCGAACTTCTCCGGCTTGTCTTGACCCTCGTGTTCCTTCTTCCTCAGGGTGGCCAGTTGCGCGCTGACCCGCTCCCGTTCACGCTGGATAGTTCCCGGCGTAAGCTCGGTGGACGCCGGCGCCTCCTTTGAGGGAGCCGGCCGGGTCTGGTTTTTCTCACGCTCGGGCTGGTGTCTCGTGTCGCGAGTCGGTCTCGGTACATGACGCGTCGACCGTTGTTGACTGCGAGCCGGTGGTGTAGACTTACGTCCCGCCGATTGAGTGGTACTGGTGGATCGATCTTCCCTGCGGTTGCTCACCGGACGTGAGGGCGGGGCGCTCTTGCGGGATGTTGATCGAACGACGCCAGGGTCTGCTGCCTCCGGATCGAAATCGGATCGGCTGTTGGTCGGCATCGCAAATGGTGATGGTTTGGTGTCCGACACCGGGCGTCCAGCGGAACGGCTTTGGCTTTTGGGAGCGGTGGGTCGCTGTTCGCGTTTCTTGAAATCGGTCCGGTCGCGACTGCGTCCCTGCCTACGGTCGTCGTGCTGGCGACTGTCTCGTTCCCCACCGGGTGGTCGTCCCTCAGTCGAGCGACGGTCACGACTGAAAGAACTGTCCGATTTGCGCGTCGGTCGGCCATCGCGTCGCACACTGCGCTGAGCTCTGCCCGCGGGGCGAGTTCCGGCGATAGCTTGTGATCTCATCCTTTGATCGACGAAAGCGGCCCCGACCGCATCACTCCAGACATTAACCGCCGCCCGTCCTCGTTCCACCAGCCAGTCGGCGGCAATCACCAACCCCAGTCCGGCGTAGGCGTACTGAGGAAATCCGGCCAGGTCGAAAACCATCACCGCCATCAATAGCGAGGCGCCCGGCAGACCGGCGGTACCAAGCGAGGCCAGCAGGGTTGCTCCAAGAATCAGCAACATCTGAAGCACCGATATATCGATACCGAACACCTGAGCGACAAACATCGCCACCACCACCGTGTAGATAGCGCTGCCGTCCAGATTGATAGTCGAACCCAGCGGGATCATGAGCGCTCCCGCCCGGCTGTCGACGCGGTTCTTGTCTACAACGGATTCCCAGGTAACGGGCATTGTGGTCATCGATGATCCAGTGCCGAGGGCGGTACCGAAAGCCGGAAGGAACTTTCCAAAGAATTCGAGCGGTGACCGGCCGCAGTAGAACTTCAAAATCAACGGCAGGACTATCACGCCGTGAATCAACAGGGCTCCGAACATTACCAGGAGAAACGCGCCCAGATTCCCCAAGTAGCCCGGGCCGAAAGAATCGGCTTCAGCGACCGCCCGACCCACCACAAAGAACAGGCCGACCGGCGCCGCGTAGAGCAGGAGCTGAACCAGTCTGACCATGGTATCGCGCACGCCGCGGAAAAATTCCACGACCACTCGCTGACGCGAACCCAGGGCGGCCAACCCCAGGCCAAAAAACAGCGAGAAAAGAATCAGGCCAAAGTAGTTCCCGCTGAGAATAGCCTCAAGCTGGCTCGAGGGCAGAAGCCGACCGGCCAGATCATCAGCCGTGGGCTGGCCGATTTGCAGGAGTTCCGGAGGGACGAACCCGGCGCTTTTGTCAATTCCCAATCCCGGCCCGACCAGACTGACCAGCGCCAGTGCGATACCGGCTGCGACCAGCGTGGTTACCACAAAGTATAGCAGACCGGCGCCCAAGGCTCCACCGGTGCGCCGCCATTGCCCCAAAGAAGCCACCCCAGCCACCACGGCGGCCATAATCAACGGAAGAATCAACAGCCGAAGGCCGTTTACGAAGAGTCCCCCAATAAAACCAAGCGATACCATCAGGTCGGGTCGGAAATACCCGGCCACTCCTCCCAGTAGCACCCCCACCAGCGTCGACGACGCGACAACCCATCTTGTTTTTTGTGTCATTTCCTCTCACACCGCTGTTCATCCGGTTTTGCCAACTCACCCGACATTGAATTGGTCTCGTAACCGGGTCATTTTACACTACTTTCTCATTGGCCTGACTTTTGCCGGCCCTTCTCGATCATCCTCGCCATGCCGGGATTGTCGAAAGCCCTGTTCAATTAGAGTGGCACCAGCCGCATGCGATAGGGCTTTCGCTGGGGGCTGCATCTGCCGCTTGGGCTCGCAGCCTGCTCGTTGGTAATATTGGCCGGTGCATACACAATCAGGATACGGAATGAGGCCTGTCGAGGCAAGCCCTTTTTGGTCAGTGGCTCGCGTGCAAGATGGGCACAGTCTCTGGCCGGTTCGGACAAGTCCCGCCGCTACGCGACAGAATGAGCAGTTTTCGGCGCAGACGAGAAGAGGCTGTCGCCCACGAGCAGAACATAGGTTTTTGGAAGATCCCTTGCGCGGGAATGACAGAGTGTTGAAGTTCCGCTACTTGGGACTGTCGCCGGTTGGGGGTTTGTCCTCGGGCGGGTTGAGGATTCCGTCGGGGATAGTAACCTTTGGCAGGAAAACGCCCAGATAGCGCTGGTACCATTTCCAGCTTTTTTTCTCGACCTTCATGAACTTCTTGATCCGCTTCTCGCGCGATAACGCCACCGCGTCGAGAGACTCGATCTTCAACAGCAGAATCTCAATCGTCTCGCGTTTCTCCAGGGCCACTCGAAAAGTGTCGTAGTCTTTGATGTTGAACACCGTCTGGATGATCGGCTCGAAGAAAACCATCGTCTGGGAACCGATAAAATTGAGAGGCTTGACCGACTCCAGAAAGAGTATCGCCGGCACACTCATTTTCCATTCGACTACTTTTTTTGCCAGCTTCTCAAGTACCGCATCTTCCTCTTCCGGAAGCGCGGGTTTCTCCGGGTCGGGCAGGTTCATGCTACCTTTGAAAATGCTCACACCTGCGCCTCCGACTCTGGCGCTTCGGCTTTGCGGCCGACGTGAGTTTCGACAAAAGCGATCACCTCATCACGGTTATCCGCGAACATCAGGTAAAGCCCTCTGAAATTCTCCAGTCTGGACGGCTCAGGAAATGGAGAGAGCAGGACGCCGTTCTTGTCAGGGTAATAGCTGCGATACTGCGACCATGGTTTGACCAGTGTCTGCGTGGTGGTTTTGATCGTCACAGTTTCGTCGGTCAATTTGAAGCCCGTTGGGAAATAGAATTTGGCCAGCGACAACAGCAAGACGACCAGCGCAAGCACGGCAAAGGCTCTGGAATCGGTGGTGTAGAAAACAGCCACAGCGACCACGATGACGAATACGGAAACAGCAACCGAAACAAGCGGTCGTCGCTTGACCGGGTGGCAACGCCAACTCAGCGACGCTCCCGGATCGCCGGACGGAGTTGCGCCGGTATCGGTCCCACCGGTGGAAGTGGCAGAGCCATTGTGGTTGGGCTGATGGTCGGACATGTTATTTCTGATCGGCCGGGCGGTAGCGCTCTTTCTTGACCGTCTCCATCATCTCCATCAACTCTTTTGGCTCGAATAGCTTCTTCTGGATCAAGAGACGCACCAACGCCTCCTGAGCCAGGTTGTTGGAGAGGGCGAGTTCTTCATAGGAGATTTCTCTCTCTTTGCCGTCGATCACCATCTTAAGAGCGAATTTCTTTTCGTCCATTGTCAGACCCTCCTATCATTTCCAATGATCATCAGGGTTAGCCATCTGTTCTTTCCGGCAGGAGGCCATGCAGGACCGCCCTTACTCCGTCTGTTCTTCCTCGGCCATACTGCTGCTGCGCCCAATGGGCAGAGCTTCGCCGTCAGCGATTTGATACAGCGGCATGCGAGTGTTCTCGCGATTGGCCGACAAGTTGATCTCTCCGGAAGCGCCTATGTAATTAACCGTGCGCGACAACTGTCCCGTGAGTTTCTCGCGATCACCGTCGGCCTCAAGGGCGGCCAGGCTGGTCAACCGAAGCGCATCGTAACCCAGCGCAGCCAGCCGAGGGGGTCGTTTGCCGAAGCGAGCATCATAGGCGGCCGCAAATCGCAAGTATTCTTCGGAATTGGTTGCGGACAGAAACGGCGAGGGAAAGACAGTGTTGCGAGTGACATTATCACCCAGTCTCAACACCGTTTCATCAGCCCAGGCATCGCTGCCGAGGTAGGCGCCATCGAGTTTGTAGAACCTGATCTGCGGCAGGAGCAGTCGCAACTGCTGCGGAGAACCGGGCAGGTACAAACAGTCGACCGAGACCGGGATGCCATCCGGATCAAGCGTGTCACCGTACTCGTTGACGAAGTATATCGAGTCGGGATGCAAACCCCACAGTATTGCCTTGACATCGCGAAGGTACGGTCCGAAGTCCTTATCGCGCGAACGATAGTATTCCACTGCGGCCACGGTGCCACCGAGCTTCTCAAACTGGTCGGCAAAGGCCCGCGACATACGAAGGTGGTCAGCGGATGTCGAAGTTACAATCACGGCCGAATCGGCGTTGAGGCTGTCAACGGCGTAACGGGCCATCACGAGCCCCTGCAGTTCAATGTTGGGCGATAGCTGGAAGCTGTTGTCGGAGAGACGGGTCAATCCGGCCTGCGTGGCAGCCGGCACCATCAGCGGCAGCGAGCGGCAAGCCAGCGTGGCCGAGGTTACCGCGGCCGCGTCGCTGGTCAATGGGCCGATTGCGGCCAGCACGGAAGGGTCTCGGGCCAGTTCGGTGGCCACGCGAGCGGCATCAATCGGGTCACCGCGAGTATCGTACGGCCTAAGCTCCAGGTTCTGCCCGGTTTCTGTTCGGAACTGCTCGGCGGCAATAACAGCGCCATTGTAAATCTCCTGACCGTAGCCAGCCAGTTCACCACTGAACGGGAGCATCATGGCAATCGAGATGGGACCATCTCTGCGCCGCCCCCGATCCTGTTCCAAGCGAGATCGATCCAGACGCTCTCCGCATGAAGCGAGTAACTGTTCGGCGGTGGTGGCATCACCTGACTGAACCAGAAGCGGCGCCACAAGCTTAACTAACGGGCACCGTTTGTCCGCCGGCAGGTTCTCAAGCAACTCCGGAGCAAGCGCCACTGAAGAGGCGGTCCTGAAGGCGGCTTCAAGCGAGGCCTGAACGATCTCGTCCAGCCGTCCATCGCTTGAAAGTCGGTAGGCCTCCAGGTAGCTCTTTATGGCTTCGGTTACGTTTTCTCGGCGGTAGTGGCAGTTGGCCAGGAACAAGTGCGCGTACGGCGCTTCGGGAGATGCGCTATAACGGCTGAGGAAGTAACTGAAGCCGGCTGCCGCCTGTGAGAACTCGCCCAGGTAGTAGTCACACTTGGAGCGATGGAAGATGAAGAGATCGAGGTTCTTGCTGTCTGCATACCGGCCTTCGAGTTGACTGAAGATTCTCGAGGCGCCGAAGTAGTCACCCCCGCGCATCAGCCGTCTCCCCTCGGTGTAGTCAGCCACCACTTCGCTCAGGTCGTCGATGCCGCCGGCATGAGTGACGACCGCGACAGTGATCGCGAGCACCAGACCAATGAAGGCCGAAAACAGGCTATGACGCATTAAAGCTGGTACTTTCCGAAGTCTTCCGGGTTGATCCGTTTCAGACGTTCCCGTAGCGATTCCGGATCAGTCGGCATTGGCGGCGACTCCGATGACTGGTCCTCTTCTTTGATATGGAACAACTCTTCATTGACAAATATCTTCGCCTTAGTCTTAAGGGCCAGAGCTATCGAATCGGATGGCCGCGCGTCAATCTCGAAGGAGCGACCGTCGCACTTTATGTGAATGCGGGCATAGAAAGTCTGGTCCTTCAACTCGGTGACCTCAACCCGTTCTACTTCGGCCTCCAGGGCGCCGATCACCGTCTTAAGCAGATCGTAGGTCATCGGTCGCTTCGAAGTCACCCCGGAAAGTTCCAAAGCTATACCCCAGGCTTCGGCATGGCCAATCCAGATCGGAAGCACCTTATCAAGCCCGATCGGAGCGAGAATGACCACGGGCGAGTTAGTGGTTACATCCATAGCCAGTCCTTCAACTGTAGCTTCGAGCATTTCCACTACTGCGACTTCTTTACTACCCAGAGTTTCAACTCAGCGGTGACGTCTTTCTCGATCTTGACCGGGATTGTATAAACTCCCAGTACCTTGATCGGGCTTTCAAGCTGAACCGCATTCTTGGGCACGGTCACGCCCTCTTTCTCCATGAGCTCAACAATATCGTGGACCGTAACAGATCCAAAGACCTTGTCCTCCTCGCCCACCAGTACTTCGGCCGACAGCGAGAGTTTTTCGATCTTGTCCTTGACAACCTCGGCCTCGCGACGAGACTTGCGTTCTCGCAGATCTTTTTGTTTGGTGACCTCATCGATAGCATTGAGGTTACCTTTGGTGGCCGGTATGGCCAGGTTGCGTGGGATCAGGAAGTTTCGGCCGTAGCCGTCCTTGACCTCCACCGTTTGGCCGGCCGTCCCGATATCGGGAACGTCCTCTCTTAGTATCACTTTCATCGTATATCCTTCCAATAGCTATTGCAAACGGTTTTTTGCCTGGGCCGCCTCGGTTGTCGACGGCTCCTTGCGCCAGTCGGCGAAACTATCGACGAATCCCAGGAGAATCATAGTTCCGAACGCGGCCGTCGCCGCCAGGAGGCTCACGAACTGCGTCAAAAACAGCAGCATATAGAAACTGAACCTCAATAGCGGCGGCAAACTCAGCTTGTTCATATAATACTCGATTAGCGCCAGCCCGGCAATACAATAGTAGAGCGCCAAAATGGCCAGTATATTGTCCGCGACCAACTGGGCGGTATCGTTGCCCAGCAAGCGAGCCAGAATGGTGACAGCTACTACCGGCGTAAAAGCAAACGGCACCCGCCACCGACTAAACGGCGCCCAGAACCGCCGCCAGGGATGACGTCGATTGACCATGTAGGCGAAGACCAGGAAACCCAGACCGAATTCTACCAGGGCGCCAAGTACCGTGAAGGCCGGAATAAGTCTCACCAACACTCCAAACAGTTTCTCGGCCTGGGTCAAAACGTCCTGAGTGGTCTCCTCGGTGAATCCGAAGGAACCGTAGACCGATTCCATCTCAGCCAATAGCCGGGGGACTGCCTGACTGGTTTGGTCCATCATAGGAGCCCAGTAGCTGAAGAGTTGAGCGGTGAAAAACAACACCACGACTCCCGCACCAATCAGATAGGTGCGACCGGGGGAATGGCCGTCTCTGCACATCCGTCCCACGATTACACCGCCGAAAAGAAACATGCTGCAGCCGGTCAGCACCGACCAGATATCGGTCAGGCCGGTGGCTAGAAAACCAAGCACGAATGCAGCCACTGCGCTGCTCCACAGCAGGTTGGTGCGCCGCCCGAAGGCCAACTCGGCGATTCCGAAAAAGAAGTAGATGGCGGCAAAATACAAGATGGTCGAGACCAGCAGTGCCATCAACGGTGGCAACTGACCAAGAATTTGGCCATAGGTTAACACCACGAAGACGGGGAACGCCATCGCCGTGAAGTAGCAACTCAAACGGCGGCCGGAGGTCAACTGCTCGACCGCGGCCGTCGAGATGGGCTTTTCACCTATAAGATTCACTCTCGAACGCCATTATGGCCAGGATGCGCGCTCTCTTGACTGCCTTGGTCAGCTTCCGCTGATGACGCGCACAGTTGCCGGAGATGCGACGAGGAATTATCTTCCCGCGCTCGTTCACAAAACGACGGAGCAACCGCTCATCCTTGAAATCGACATAGGCGATCTTGTTTTCGCAAAAGCGACATATCTTTCGTCTTCTCATTCTCATGTCAAACATGCCCACAGTCCTTTCTATGGAAGTGACCGGTAGTGTTCTTCAGTTGCCCACTGTCTTCAGCACCGAAACGCGCAAACCTGTCGGTCATAACTCTTCTTCCTCGCGATAAGTCTCTTCGTCTGCCGGTTTGCTTTCAGCGTCCGCCGGTTTAGAAACGGGTGGTTGCGCGGGAGGCGCCGGTATTGTGGGTTCGGGTTTGACCGTAGGAGGCGCCGGTTCTGGTTCTACCTTGGGAGCCTCCGGCGCCGGCTCAGTTGCTGTGGGAGCCTCTGATACCGGAGGAGCGGCCGGAGCCTTCTCAACGGGGGCGGCTTCCGGAGGAGCGGCTGGGGCTTTCTCAGCGGGGGCGACTGCCGGAGGAGCGGCTGGGGCCGTCTCAGCGGGGGCGGCTGCCGGAGGAGCGGCTGGGGCTTTCTCAGCGGGAGCGGCTGCCGGAGGAGCGGCTGGGGCTTTCTCAGCGGGAGCGGCTGCCGGAGGAGCGCTCGGCGCTTTCTCAGCGGGGGTGGCTGCCGGAGCATCGGCTGGAGCTTTCTCAGCCGGGGCAGTTCTTGGCGCGGGTGAGCGTTCAGCCGGTTTGCCGGCCTCCGGTCTACCCCGATCACGACCTGAATCGCGACGACCATAAGGCCGGTCGGAACGGCTACCTCGCGGTCGGTACCGGAAGTCCTCAGTTGGTGGGGCATCCTTATCCGGCACCGGGCCTTCAAAGACAATAGTCAGATGCCGCATGTAGGCCTCATCCAGCCGCATGTGGTGATCCATCTGAGACACGACCGTTTTCGGCGCCTCGAAGATAAAGTTGGCGTAGTAGCCCTGGGTCAGCTTGTTGATGGCATAAGCCAGCCGCCGCGTACCCATGCGGTTCTCATACACGATCTTCCCGCCGGCCCCGGTGATAATGTCGGTTACCGCCTTGACGTGACGATCGATCGTAGCGTCGTCGGTTTGAGGGTTGACAATGAAAGTGGTTTCGTAAAGTGCCATCAGGTATCCTCCCTGTGGACGTTGGTTAAAGGTTCTAACGGCTTAGCCCTGGATATCGGGTAGTTGAGCTAAGCAGGGTTTACATTATATTTTGACATCGCCTCATCAAGGCAATGGTCTATGGCGTACAGAACCGCCTCGGCGGCGGTGACGATCATTTTCTCTTTCGGTTCGATCTCCTCGATTTCAAAGCGACTCAACACAAAATCGGCGCTGTCTATATTATCGGGCGGCGGCCCGATTCCCAGGCGCAGCCGTGGGAAGTTCTCGGTCTCAAGCGTTTCGATGATCGAGGCCAACCCGTTGTGACCGCCATCGGAACCGTCGCTACGGAACCTCAGGCGTCCCAGCGGTAGGTTGAAATCATCGAGGACCACTAACATCTGCGTCGGGGTCAACTCGTTTCGCTGTAAAAGAGCCTCAACTGCTATGCCCGACCGGTTCATCAAAAGCCGCGGCAGGGCCAGAAGCAGTTCCTGCTCGCCGTGGGAAGCGCGTGCCCAGTCATACTCGATAGTCGACGGCTGGGTTTTGGCTCTAAGGCCTTCGGCAACTCGCCGCACCACTTCAAAGCCGACGTTGTGGCGCGTGGCGGCATAGGCCGCGCCGATATTCCCAAGTCCGACAACGAGTGACAGCATAA
>CBDUZQ010000045.1:0-11367 GCA_965371755.1 uncultured bacterium | reverse complement strand
GAGAAGATGAAAGTAAGATGACAGGATCATCCAGACCGGTCGACAGGATAGTGAAGATTAGCGTACTCCCCGGGTTCAGCTTGCCCGGCAGGGTAGGCGTACCTATTAACTGCAGGAGGGTAGCGCCTTGGCTCGATCAGCAGTTTTGACACGCAATAGCTACGGTTTATTGCAAGATGCCACTGATATGCCCAATCTCCTGGACGTACAGGTCCGCTCTTTTGAGGCCTTCCTCCAGAAGGATGTGCCTGCCGACAAGCGGGCCAAGCAGGGCCTTCATGGCATGTTTCTCGACATATTCCCGGTTACCGACGTCCACGAGAATAACTCGCTGGAGTACGTTAGTTACCACCTCGGACCGAACCGTTACAGCATCGACGAATGCCGTGTGCGCAATATGAGTTTTGCCGCACCGCTCAGGGTGACGATGCGGCTTGTTACACGGCAGGGTGAGGGAGAGGAAAAGGAAGTCAAGGATATCATCGAACAGGACGTTTACCTCGGTGAACTGCCTTTGATCACCCAGTGGGGAACGTTCATCATAAACGGCGCCGAGCGGGTAGTGGTCAGTCAGTTACATCGCAGCCCCGGCGTGTTCTTTGACTCGAGTATCCACCCTAACGGCAAGAAACTCTATTCGGCCCGCATCATTCCCTATCGCGGGAGTTGGGTAGAGTTTGCTATGGACATCGGTGATGTCATGCACGCCTACATCGACTCCAAGCGCAAGCTGCCGGTGACGATGCTCCTGCGGGCGCTGGGCTTCTCTACCGACGAAGAAATTATCGACCTGTTCTACAATGTAACGAAACTGACCCTCAAGACGGCCAAGGTGGAGGTGTACGAGGGTTCGTTTTTGGCCGAGACCATCGTCGACAAAGAAACCGGCGAGGTGCTTTTTGGCGCCGCTGAACCGATTGTTGAAACACTGATCGACAAGCTGATCGCACAGGGCCACAAGAGCGTGCGGATCGTGCACCGTGAGGAACGGCGCGAGGTGTTTGTCATTCTTAATACTATCCGCAAGGATCCGACTAAGTCGCGCGAAGAAGCCCTGGTGAAGATCTACTCCATGCTTCGGCCGGGTGAACCGCCCACGCTGGAGATGGCTGAGACTCTTCTGGAGAGATTTTTCTTCTCCAACAAACGCTACGACCTGGGTGAAGTCGGGCGCTACATGATTAACCAGCGGATGGGATTGGAGATGCCGCTGGACAAGACGACCCTGACCACTGATGATTTCGTAGCCATTATAAGATACCTGACGGGTCTGTGTAATGACATCGGCTTCACCGATGACATCGATCATCTCGGCAACCGCCGTGCCCGCACCGGTGGTGAACTTCTGTCAAATCTGTTCTCGGTCGGTCTGTCGCGCGTAGCGCGCACGATTCGGGAACGACTCTCGCTCAAGGATCAGGAAAACCAGACGCCGCAGTTGCTGGTCAACGCCCGTACGGTTTCATCGGTGGTGGAGACGTTTTTCGGATCGTCCCAGTTGTCACAGTTCATGGATCAGACCAACCCATTGTCGGAGTTGACTCACAAACGTCGCCTCTCGGCCCTGGGACCCGGCGGCCTGACCCGCGAGCGGGCCGGTTTTGAGGTGCGCGATGTGCATCACACTCATTACGGCCGGATGTGTCCTATCGAAACACCGGAAGGACCAAACATCGGCCTGATAACGTCGCTGGCTACATTCGCCCGCATCAACAAGTACGGTTTCATTGAGACGCCGTACCGTAAGGTTACCAAGGGCAAGGTGACGAATAATATCGAGTATCTGTCGGCCGATCGGGAAGACCGCTTCTACGTGGCTCAGTGTGACGAGCCGTTCGATTCCAAAGGTAAATTCGTTTCGGATAAGATCGCTGTCCGCCGGCGTTCGGAGTACCCGATCGTCGACGCCACCGAAGTCGACTACATGGATGTTTCGCCGCGTCAGTTGGTGTCGGTGGCGGCATCATTGATTCCATTCCTTGAGCATGACGACGCCAACCGCGCTCTGATGGGCTCCAACATGCAACGCCAGGCGGTGCCGCTGTTGAGAACCGAAGCGGCCGTAGTCGGTACCGGGATGGAGGCTAAGGTGGCCGCCGATGCCGGGGCTGTGGTCAAAGCAGTTTCCGCCGGTACTGTTGTCTATGCCGACAGCACCAGGGTTGTAATCCGACCCGATGACAAGCGGCGGGCCGGCAAGTTGGGCTATGTCGAGGATATTGAGTATCGCTTGACCAAGTATCGCCGCTCGAACCAGGACACCTGTATCAGTTTCAAGCCGGTGGCGCAGAGCGGTGACGAGGTCCAAAAGGGCGATATCATCGCCGAAGGTCCGTCTGTCGACCGTGGTGAGTTGGCGTTGGGGAACAACACCCTGGTGGCTTTCATGCCCTGGCGCGGTTACAATTTCGAGGATGCGATCATCCTGTCGGAGCGCCTCTGGCGTCAGGACATTTTTACCTCTATTCATATCGAAGAGTACGAACTGCAAGTGCGCGACACCAAACGCGGCGCTGAGGAAATCACACGTGAAATCCCCAACGTCTCGGAGGAAGCACTTCTTAACCTGGACGAAAACGGGATTGTCAGAGCCGGCGCCGAGGTCGAAGCGGGTGACATCCTGGTGGGTAAGGTCTCGCCCAAGGGTGAGACCGAGCTGTCACCGGAAGAGCGTTTGCTTCGCGCCATCTTCGGCGAGAAGGCGGGTGATGTCCGCGACGCTAGTCTGAAGGCGCCACCCGGAATGAAAGGTGTTGTGATTCGTACGCGGGTATTCAGCCGCAAGGAACGTACGGAAGAAGCCAAGAAACTGGAGAAGCAGCAATCGGGCGAACTCAGGAAGCACTACACTAAGAAGATCATTGACATCTCCCTCGCGCGTGCCCAGGCTGTCGGCCGGTTATTGGATGGCAAAACGTCGCAGACGATCCGCGCCATTGCCGACAACAGTGTGCTCATCAGAGCCGGTCACAAGTACCGGGCCGACTTCACAACTGATTTCGACTTTGAAAACGCTATAGCGCCCGATGGATGGTGTACCGACACGACTACCAACAACCATGTCAGCAGCGTTCTCAAGGAGGCCTCTGATCTCATTGAGGCCAAGCGTTCCCAGATGGATGTCGAGATCGACAAGGTGATCCGCGGCGCCGAGTTGCTGCCCGGGGTCAAGCAGTTAGTCAAGGTCACCATTGCCATCAGGCGTAAGATATCCGTCGGTGACAAAATGGCCGGACGTCACGGAAACAAGGGCGTCGTGTCAAAGATCGTCCCGGTGGAGGACTTGCCGTACATGGACGACGGAACTCCGGTTGATATCATCCTTAATCCACTGGGCGTGCCGTCCCGAATGAACGTCGGACAGATTCTCGAGACACATCTGGGTTGGGCGGCCAAGCGGCTTGGCGAACATATCGCCAATCCCGTTTTTGAGGGCGCCTCGATCGCTCAGATCAAGGAGAAGCTGGCCGAGGCTGGATTGCCGGAGAACGGGAAACTGACGCTCTACGACGGTCGTACCGGCGATGAGTTTGATGATCCAATCACGGTGGGTTACATCTATATGTTGAAGCTGTCTCACCTGGTGGACGACAAGATCCACGCGCGCTCAATCGGCCCGTACTCGCTGGTGACGCAGCAGCCGCTGGGTGGTAAGGCCCAGTTCGGCGGCCAGCGCTTCGGTGAGATGGAAGTATGGGCGCTGGAGGCCTATGGTGCGGCGCACACCTTGCAGGAGATGTTGACGGTCAAGTCCGACGATGTGACTGGACGCAGCCGCGTTTATGAGGCCATCGTCAAGGGTGAAAACCCGCCGGAACCAGGTTATCCGGAAGCCTTTAATGTCTTGATAAAAGAATTGCAGGCGCTTGGTCTTGATATCAGGCTGATCGAGAAGTAGGAAGTCGCCGGTTTTCGCTGCCGCCCGGACGCGAGCGGTGGATGTGAATAAAAGGAGTCGAGCATGGTCAATGTAATGGGAAACAGGCCTCAGAGCAGCAAGCCTGCTGATTTCGCCGCTATCCAGGTTCAGATGGCTTCACCGGAGGTCGTCATGTCCTGGTCCTATGGCGAAGTGACCAAACCTGAGACGATCAATTACCGTTCCTTCAAACCGGAACGAGACGGTCTTTTCTGTGAGCGCATATTCGGCCCGGTCAAGGACTGGGAGTGTAACTGCGGCAAATACAAGCGCATTCGTTTCCGCGGCATTGTCTGCGATCGCTGCGGTGTCGAGGTTACTCAGTCGAAAGTACGGCGCGAACGCATGGGCCATATCAAGTTGGCCGTTCCGGTTTCCCACATCTGGTACTTCAAATCACTGCCGTCGCGTATCGGCCATTTGCTCGACTTGTCCATTCGCGAACTCGAACGCATTCTGTACTATGAAAACTACCTGATGATCGATGCCGGCAACTCCTCCTATGAGGTCGGCGATGTTCTGACCGAGGATGAGTTCATCGAGCTTGAGGAAGCCGGTAAGACCTTCAACGCTATGATGGGCGCCGAAGCGGTTCGCGAAATCCTCAAGAACCTCGACATCGAAGAAACGGCCATCACCCTCAGAGCCCAGGCCAAGGTGGAGACGTCCGCCCAGCGTAAGAAAGATGTCCTAAAGCGGCTGCGTATTATTGAGTCGTTCCGTCAGTCCAACAACCGGCCCCACTGGATGGTTTTGGACACCATCCCGGTTCTGCCGCCGGACCTGCGTCCGCTGGTACCGCTGGAGGGCGGTCGCTTTGCAACCTCCGATCTCAACGATCTCTACCGGCGGGTAATCAACCGCAACAATCGTCTGAAGAAGCTGCTCGATATCCAGGCGCCGGAAGTCATTCTGCGCAACGAAAAACGAATGCTGCAGGAGGCGGTCGACGCGCTGTTCGATAATGGACGTCGTACCTATTCCGTGCGTGGTGATTCCAAACGGCCGCTCAAGTCGCTCTCCGATTTGCTCAAGGGAAAGCAGGGCCGTTTCCGCCAAAACCTTCTGGGCAAGCGTGTCGATTATTCCGGCCGATCCGTTATCGTTGTCGGTCCCGAGTTGAAGCTCTACCAGTGCGGGTTGCCCAAGAATATGGCGCTGGAGTTGTTCAAGCCGTTCATCATCATGAAGCTTGAAGAGAAGGGTTACGTACAAACAGTCAAATCGGCCAAGAAACTGGTTGAACGGGAGCGACCCGAGGTCTGGGATATTCTCGAGGAGATTATCGAGGATCACCCGGTGATGCTTAACCGCGCCCCGACGCTCCATCGTCTTGGTATCCAGGCTTTCTTCCCGGTGCTGGTAGAAGGTAAGGCGATCCGCCTGCACCCGCTGGTTTGTGCTGCTTTCAACGCCGACTTCGATGGCGACCAGATGGCGGTGCACGTGCCGCTGTCGTTCGAAGCCCAACTGGAAGCGCGGCTTTTGATGCTGGCCTCGAACAACATATTGCTGCCTTCGTCCGGTCGGCCGGTTGTGGTGCCGTCACAGGACATGGTGCTTGGGTGCTACTATTTGACCAAGGTCAAGGACGGCGCTAACGGCGAGGGCATGGGCTTTTACTCTGTTGATGAAGCACTATCGGCGTACGATGCCGGTCATGTCGATTTGCATGCTTCTATCAGCGTACGTCAAAACGGGCAGATGCTTAACACCACCCCAGGCCGTCTGATCTTTAACAACGTGCTGCCGGACGGAATGCCATTCTTCAACGACGTCGCCGACAGGAGCCATCTGGCCGATATCGTCCACTGGTGCTACTGGAAGCTTGGCCAGAACGAGACGGTGAACTTCGTCGACCGACTGAAGGAAACCGGATTCGAATATGCTACGAAGGCCGGTGTGACAGTGTCGATTGATGACCTGATCGTACCGGAGGCGAAGGCAAAGCTGATCGCTGCGGCGGAAAAAGAGATAGCCAAGATTCAGAAGAAATATGAACGCGGTGTGATCACCAACGGAGAGCGCTACAACCAGGTCATTGATACCTGGACTCGGGTGACCAGTGATATCTCCGACGCCATGTTCGACAATCTGGCCGTCCAGAGGGGCGGGTTCAACCCGGTTTACATGATGGCCGACTCCGGTGCTCGCGGCTCCAAAGAACAGATTCGTCAGTTGGCCGGTATGCGCGGTCTTATGGCCAAGCCTCAGAAGAAAATCACCGGCGGTGTCGGTGAGATCATCGAAAACCCGATCATAGCCAACTTCCGCGAAGGCCTTTCGGTGCAGGAATACTTTATCTCAACCCACGGCGCCCGCAAAGGACTGGCCGACACCGCTCTCAAGACCGCCGATGCCGGCTATCTGACTCGCCGGTTGGTCGATGTCGCCCAGGACGTCATCATCCGCGAAATGGACTGCGACACTATCCTGGGGCTGGAGGTCTCGGCCTTGAAGGAAGGAGAGGAAGTCATCGTCTCTCTCGCTGACCGTATTCTGGGGCGTGTCACTCTGGACGATATTTATGATCCCATCTCCGATGAGTTGATACTCGATGCCGGCAAGGAGATCCGCGAAGCGGAGGCTGCGGCCATTGAGGAAGCCGGAATCGATATGGTTCGTATTCGTTCGGTTCTGACCTGCGAATCCAGACGTGGGGTTTGCGCGGCTTGTTACGGTCGTAACCTGGCCACCATGAAGGTGGTTGAAATCGGTGAGGCGGTCGGTGTGATTGCGGCTCAGTCTATCGGTGAGCCCGGCACCCAGCTTACTCTGCGAACCTTCCATATCGGTGGTACCGCCGCGCGCATTGCCGAGCAGTCACAGGTTGAGGCCAAGCACAAGGGTGCGTTGAAGCTTGAAAATGTTAAGGTGGTTGATCGCGAAGATGGTACGACTATGGTGGTCAGTCGCGACGGCGTCGGCGAGGCGCATATTATCGATGATCGCGGCCGCGTCCGCACTCGGCTGAGGATTCCGTATGGCGCCCACCTTTTGTTGCAGGACGGTGCTGACCTCAACAAGGGTGACATCATCTTTGAAGCCGACCCGTACTCCGGCCTTATTCTTTCTGAGCGATCCGGTAAGATCAAGTTCAAGGATATCATTAAGGACGTCTCTGTACGCGAAGCACACGACGAACAGACCGGCTTAATTCAGTTGATTATCATCGACACCAAAGAGAAAAACCTGTTCCCAACCGTACTGATTGAAAGCCCTGCTGGCAAGACCCTGGCCAGTTACCGTATCCCGACCGACGCCCAACTCCAGATTACCGATGGTCAGACGATTAAAGCTGGTGATACGATTGTCAAGATGCCGCGTGTTATCGCCAAGTCTCGTGACATTACCGGCGGTCTGCCGCGGGTAGCCGAGCTTTTTGAGGCGCGGCGGCCGCACGATCCGGCGGTAATTTCGGAGATCGTGGGTGTCGTTGAATTCGGCAAGATCGTTCGTGGACAGCAGCAGATCATAGTAGTGGGTGAGCAGGATGAGACGCGGGACTATCTCATCCCGCACGGCAAACACCTGATGGTGCATGACGGCGACCAGGTTGAAGCCGGTGACCGACTGTGCGAGGGCGCAATCGATCCACACGATATTCTCGCCATTCTCGGTGTATACGAAGCGCAGGCCTATCTGGTTAATGAGATCCAGGAGGTTTACCGCCTGCAGGGTGTGAAGATAAACGATAAGCATATCGAGACGATTGTCCGACAGATGATGCAGAAGGTGCAGATCGAATACGTCGGAGATACCAACTTCCTCGAGGGCGAGAAGGTTGACAAGATCAAACACTCTGAAGAAAACGCCCGAGTGATTGCCGAAGGGGGCGAGCCGGCTACCTCCAAGCCGCTTCTACTGGGTATTACCAGGGCTTCTCTGTCGACCGACAGCTTCATCTCCGCGGCTTCCTTCCAGGAGACCACCAAGGTGTTGACCGAAGCGGCTGTGGCGGGTAAGGTGGACTATCTGGTCGGACTTAAGGAAAACGTCATTATCGGACACCTCATTCCGGCCGGGACCGGCGTGCTGAAATACAAGGCGCTGCAAGTCGAAACGGAGGAGGAGCCTGAGGAAGCCGAACCGGCTGAAGTATTGATGACCGAAGAAGGTGAAGCGACGAGTATAGCGGACATTTTCAACAAAAACGCTTGACATGATTTGCCTATATATGTAAACTGTGAGGCTGTATACCTGATGCAGGTTGAATAGGTAAGAATAGTAAGGAGAAAGTTTGCCGACCATCAACCAATTGATACGCAAAGGCCGTAAGAGGGTCTTTGAGGCAACCAAGACACCGGCTCTCAAGGGATCGCCGCAGAAGCGTGGTGTGTGCACTCGTGTGTATACATCTACTCCCAAGAAGCCGAACTCTGCCCTGCGGAAAGTGGCCAGGGTGCGGTTGACGAATCAGATGGAAGTTACTGCGTATATTCCCGGCGAAGGGCATAACTTGCAGGAACACTCTATCGTGCTTATCCGCGGCGGTCGTATTAAGGACCTGCCCGGTGTTCGGTATCATGTGATCCGTGGCACCATGGATACCCTGGGTGTGGCGGATCGTAGGCGTGGTCGGTCGAAATACGGCACCAAGAGGCCAAAAGCGTAGGTTTTACTGGTAAGAAGATATGTCCAGACGAATCAAAGCGGAAAAACGACCCCCGATTCTTGACTTTAGGTACGGGGACAAATTGGTTACGACGTTTCTCTCTTGTCTGATGCATAGAGGCAAACGGTCGGTGGCTGAGCAGATTTTGTACAAGGCTATAGATGTTGTTGAGAAAAAAACCGGCCAACCTGGACTTGAACAGTTCCACAAGGCTCTCAATAATGTGAAGCCGGTGCTGGAAGTAAAGTCCCGCCGGGTCGGCGGCGCCACCTATCAGGTGCCGGTGGAAGTCCGGGCTGACCGACGTACGGCGCTGGCTATCCGCTGGTTGATCAGTTACTCGGCGGCGCGAAGCGGCAAGACGATGGCGGAGAAGCTGGCGGCGGAATTCATGGCGGCAGCCAATAACGAAGGCGCCTCGATTAAGAAAAAGGAGGACACGCACAAGATGGCTGAAGCCAACAAGGCTTTTGCCCATTTCAAATGGTAGAATTGAGTTGTTCGGTTAGAACGTCTCAGCAAATGAGGACACTTATGCACGTTCCTTGTGTTAAGGAGGTTGTTGTGCGACTGTGACAGTTTGAATCTCAAATTGCCTTCTGGTTGTTCTCCCCCTGCTGATTCGAATAGCCGAGTGTGCAAACGCTCAATCGGCGCCGAAGGCGCCGACTCCTTAGTGCGGTCAGTCAGGATTTTTTTTGTCAGATAATTATGGATTTGAATCACGTTAGAAATATCGGTATCATGGCTCACATCGACGCCGGCAAGACTACTACCACCGAGCGTATTCTGTTCTATACGGGCAAGACGCACCGGATGGGGGAGGTCCATGACGGGGCGGCGACGATGGACTGGATGGAGCAGGAAAAAGAGCGCGGGATTACTATAACCTCCGCGGCGACTACCTGTTTCTGGCGTGAACATACCATCAACATCCTTGACACTCCCGGGCATATCGACTTCACCGTCGAGGTGGAACGGTCGCTTCGTGTTCTTGATGGCGCGGTGGCTCTCTTCTGCGCCGTTGGTGGTGTTGAGCCTCAGTCGGAAGCTGTTTGGCGACAGGCCGACAAGTATGGTGTCCCGCGTATAGCCTACATTAATAAGATGGACCGGACAGGGGCGGATTTCGCTGCTGCCCTCAAGGCTATGAACGACCGCTTTGCCACTCAGTGCGTGGCAATCGCTGTTCCCGCCGGAGAAGGTGAGATGTTCAGCGGTATCATCGACCTGCTCACGATGAAGTTCCGCGTTTTCCGCGAGGATTCTCAAGGCACGATCTTCGATGATCTTGAGGTCCCAGATGATATGCTTGCCACCGCCAATGAGTATCGCGAAAAACTACTTGAGGCGGTGGCGGAACACGATGATCGCCTGTTGGAACAGTTCCTGCACGATCAGGAACTCGATCCGGCTCGGGTGGTCCAGGCAGTGCGAAAAGCCACCATCGCCAATGACATGGTCCCGGTGCTTTGTGGGTCGTCCTTCAAGAACAAAGGTGTCCAGAAGCTGCTTGACGCTGTGGTCGATTTTCTCCCGTCGCCGGCGGATCTGCCCCCAATCGAAGGGCGCCATCCTGATAAAGCCGACAAAGTGCTCCTGCGCAAACCTGACGACTCCGAACCTGTCTCGGCGCTGGCCTTCAAGATTATGAGCGATCCTTACGTTGGCAAACTGACCTATATCCGAGTTTATTCCGGGCAAGTTAGGACCGGCACTTATCTGCTCAACCCCAATCGCGGCCACAAAGAGCGCATTGCTCGTTTGCTCAGGATGCACTCGAACAAGCGTGAAGACATCAAGGTTGCCTCGGCCGGTGATATCGTCGCCGTAATAGGCATGCGCAAGACCACTACCGGCGACACCCTATGCGATGTCAAGCACCCGGTGATTCTCGAAAAGATGACCTTTCCCGAGCCGGTCGTATCGGTAGCCATTGAACCCAAAACTCAGGCTGATCAAGACAAACTCGACGATGCTTTGACGCGGCTGGCGGCCGAGGACCCGACTTTTCAGGTCCGTCATGACGAGGAAACCGGTCAGACTATCATAAGCGGGATGGGTGAATTGCACCTGGAAGTGCTGACCGTGCGGCTGATTCGTGAGTTTGGTGTCGCTGCCTCTGTTGGGCGGCCTTCCGTGGCTTATAAAGAGGCTATTACCAGGGAAGTGGAGTCTGAGGGCCGATTTATCCGGCAGTCCGGCGGCAAAGGGCATTACGGCGTGGTCAAAATCAGGCTGCAGCCCACAAAAGATGGTACTCATTTCCAATTCGTGAACAAAATCGTTGGCGCAGCCGTGGCGAAAGAGTATATTCCCGCAATCGAGAAAGGCATCCGGGAAGCCATGACCTCCGGCGTGCTGGCCGGATATCAGTTGACCGGCATTCACTGTGAATTGCTCGACGGCAATTCGCATGAGGTTGATTCCAACGAGTCGGCCTTCCGAGTCGCTGGCTATCTGGCATTGCAGAACGGTGCCAAGAAAGCGGCGCCGGTGCTTCTTGAGCCGATAATGGATGTAGAGGTTGTTGTTCCCGAAGCTTATATGGGTTCGGTGGTCGGTGACCTTAACTCGCGGCGCGGCAAGATAAACGGCATGGTGCCGCGCGACGGTGCGACGGTGATCGCTGTCACTGTTCCGCTGTCTGAAATGTTCGGGTACGCCAACACTCTGCGGAATATCTCGCAGGGCAGGGCAGTGTTTACGATGATGTTTTCGAAGTACATGCCCGTACCCGAGGAAGTATCGCAGAAGATGTTAGAACACGTGAGATAAACGGAGGTAGTCGAAGGCTATGGCAAAGGAGAAGTTTGAACGGACAAAGCCGCAT
>CBDUZQ010000044.1:0-11384 GCA_965371755.1 uncultured bacterium | reverse complement strand
AAATACGGTTGCCGGGTTGTTGCCGTGGAACCGGACGCTTCACCGGTGCTTTCCGGCGGCGATCCGGGCCCGCACCCGATTCAGGGCATTGGCGCTGGGTTTGTTCCCGACAACTACGATGCCAATGTTGTGGACGACGTCATCAAAGTCAGGAACGAAGATGCCCTTGAGACCTCGCGCCGTATGGCCGCCCGGGAAGGGATGCTGGTCGGAATATCATCCGGCGCGATCGTCTGGGCGGCTCTGCAGGTCGCAGCCGGACTGGGCGAAGGCAAGACGGTGGTCACTATTGTTCCCGACACCGGAGAACGCTATCTTTCTACAGCCCTGTTTGAACACTTGGAGTAGAGGCCGCGTAATGCGATGCCACGGAGAGGCTATGGTAAAATAATGCGAGCAATTATTGAAGACATAAGAGCGATCTATCGCAACGATCCGGCTGCCAGAAACCTTGAGTTTCTGCTTTATCCCGGTTTTCAAGCGATATTCTTTCATCGGTTTATTCATTTCTTGTGGAACCTGAAGGTGCCGTTTATCCCCCGACTGCTCTCGCAGATTTCACGGTTCTTCACCGGGCTGGAAATACACCCCGGGGCGACGATTGGCCGGGGGTTCTTTGTCGATCATGGCGCCGGAGTTGTGATCGGTGAAACGACGGTTATCGGGGATAACTGCGTGCTGTTTCATAATGTCACTCTGGGCGGAACCGGCAAACACCAGGGCAAACGCCATCCCTCGCTGGGGAATGATGTATTCATCGGTACCGGTGCAACCCTCCTGGGACCGATTGAAGTTGGTGACAATGTCAAGATCGGCGCCAATACTTTTGTCGTGATGCGTGACATCCCTTCCGATTGTTCAGTCGTCGGCACTCCGGCGCGGATCATCAGGCGCAACGGCGTTCCCTGCGACGAGGAACCTCCCAAGACTATCGACCGTCTGGTGCACGAGGGAAGTTTCGGCTGACCGGTGCGGTCGTTTCTGATCACTTCACAAGCCACAAAAGCGTTGATTTCGTGGGTCATCGCAGCCATATTGCTGTCGTTGGGGCACGGGCGTGACACCGTCCCGTCCCAAGTGAATTCGTGTCTCGATCAGAAGGTGGAGTGACAGTGATTCGAGCCGGTAGGTATTCCGAAGGTGACTGGGGGGACGGTGCGGAACTACGCGCCATTAGAGATAAATTTAGCCACTTTCGCCGTCTGTTGGACCGTAACCACCAGGCTCTCGAAATCCTGGGCGACATGGAGGAAAAGTCACAGGGGAAGTACCTCTTTGATCTCAACTTCATACGATCGCGCCTGGTCGATCTGCGGGCCAACGTAAGCGAGATCATTCGCTGCCTGATAACGCTGGGAGGGGACCACTATCAGGTTTTGCAGGAACGATTCACCCTGATTGATGATCAGATCGAACTCGTTTTCCCCAGCAATCGTCCCATTAGGGAAGACGCATACTGCCGTCGGTTCGACACGCTGAGTCGGATGAACTCTTACAGCGTCGGAAGCAAGAACGCGCAATTGGGTGAGATGATATCCACGCTCGGGCTTCCGGTGCCCGAAGGGTTTGCCATCACCGCCTGGGCGTACAAACGCTTTATCGACAGCAACGACCTGCAAAAGCGGATCAGCGAACGGATCGATTCCGTCGACATCCGAAGTTTTTATGACCTGGTTCGAGTGAGCGGTGAGATAGTCGATCTGATAAGAGCGTCTACGGTCCCCAACGACCTGGCTGAGGCCATTTTAGAACACGCGCGCGGATTGACGACGAAAGCACAGGAGGCACGCTTCTCGCTTCGGTCCAGCGCTATCGGTGAAGATACGCTGTTCAGTTTTGCCGGTCAGTACGCTTCATATCTGAACGTTCGGGCAGACCAGTTGGTCCGACGATATCGTGAAGTGTTGGCCGGCAAATTCACACCGCAGGCGATCTACTATTTTCTGAGCCACTCCCTTTCCGAATCGGAGTTGGCCATGAGCGTCGGTTGTGTTGCTATGGTGGACGCCGCGGCCGCTGGAGTGGTGTACAGCCGCGACCCGGTCAACCCGGTCGACGATCATGTTCTGGTGAATGCTGTTTGGGGCCTGGGCAAGTTTCTGGTTGACGGCACACTCACCCCCGATAATTTTCGCGTCTCAAGACGCGGCAAGTTGATCGAGGCACAAATCGCCGACAAACCGGTTCATCTGGTCATGGATACCCACGGCGGGACTGTCAGCCGACCGGTGCCGCCAAAGCTGCGACAGAAACCCTCGCTCACCAAAAAACAACTCCGCAACCTTGCTCGCTACGCTGTGCTTCTGGAGGAGCACTACGCCTGTCCACAGGATATCGAATGGGTGGTAGATCAAAAAGGCAAGCTGCTGTTGCTTCAGACTCGCCCACTCCAGGTGCAGACGATTCAATCCGGTGCGCCGCTGCCGGATTTATCCGACGCCGGAGTCCTGGTTTCAGGGGGAAACACTGTTTGTCATGGCGCCGGTTGCGGTCGGATTCACCATGTGACGTCGGCGGAGGATCTGCCTTCGGTACCGGAAGGCTCGGTGCTGGTAGCGCCCAATCCGTTTCCCGGATTGGTAACGGTGATGAATAAGGTCAGTGCTCTGGTCACTCGTGTCGGCGGCGTCGCCAGCCATATGGCCACGATAGCCCGTGAGTATCGAGTGCCGACTCTGACCGGGGTGCCCGATGCCCTGAACCTGCCGGCCGGAGAGATTGCTACCGTCGATGCGACCGGGGCCGTTGTGTATCTCGGTCGCCTGGAGGAACTGCTTCAGGCCCGACAGCCGGAGTACAACCTGAGTGATGAGGAGAGCATCTTTGACATCCTCGGGCGCGTACTGGATCTGGTGTCGCCTCTCAGGTTACTGCATCCCGAGGACGATGATTTTCAGGTCGAGAACTGTGTGACGCTGCACGATATTACCAGATACGCTCATCAGAAGGCGACCGAGGAGATGTTTTATCGAGCCACCGACATTGCCGACAAAGAGCGTATAGGGCTGCGCTTGAAAACAGACGTGCCGGTGACTGTCGGTTTGGTCTATCTGGATCGTGGCCGCCGGGCATCCGGCCGTCGGGGCTGGGTCAAGGAAGAGGACCTCGGTTCGATACCGATGCGAGCCTTCTGGAACGGTGTCAAACAGGAGGGCTGGCCGCAATCCGGGGGGGACGAGCACGCGCTAAAGCTAACCATGAGAGATCGTGGCGCACTGCCTTTTTCTGAGAACTCGTTCGCTGCCCTCAGTGAGGAGTATATGATTCTGAGTCTGCGTTTCGGTTACCATTTTGCGACCGTTGAGGCGCTGTGTTCGGATAACATCGATAGGAACTATATCAACCTCCAATTCAGTCACGGTGGCTCTACCTTCGACCGGCGGGCCCGCCGCGTGAACCTCATGACGACAATACTCAGGGAAATGGAATTTGAGTGCCGCACCAAGGGGGATTTTCTGGAGGCTTCCGTCTCCTATAAAGACGTTGAGGCCATGGTCAGCAAGCTGACCCGCCTAGGGCGCTTGACCATAATGACCAAACAGCTCGACATGGCGCTCTCCAGCGACCAGGTTGCATCCTGGTATCTCAACGATTTTCTGAAGCGACTGGACTTGGGGGTAGTTTCGGTACCGGCCAACCGACCGGAGAAAGGAAGCGACTGATGAAGGGGAAAATCCTGGCTGTCGATGATGAACTGCACATGCTGAAACTGCTCGAAAGAGTGTTTGCCGAAAGAACACAACATCGGATTACAACCACCAATAATTCTCTGGAAGTGGCGGGAATTCTGGAGCAGGAGCGGTTTGATATCATCATCACCGACCTGAGGATGCCGGGCATGGACGGCATGGAGATACTTCGCTGGCTGGCTGATAATGATCGGGACGAACAGGCAATAATCATCACCGCCTTTGGTTCTGTTGGAAGCGCGCGAGAGGCGGTTTCGCTGGGCGCCTTTGACTACATAAACAAGCCGTTCAAGCAGGAGGAGCTTCTTTTTTCTGTCGATAGAGCGCTCCACTTTGCCGCTATGCGTCAGGATTTCAAGCGGGCCCATAAACTGTTCTCCACACAACCACTCTCAAAAGCTACCGAGCAGTTTGCCAGCGCCTACATCCGACGCCTGGCATTGACCGTGGATAATGATCCACAGGTTGTGGCCGAACGGAGCGGTCTCAACCTGGATGAGGTCAAGCGCCTCCTGCAAGAGGAAAACGACCGAAAATTGTAGATTGCGCTATCTCCGGTGGTGACTATATTTCGGCAGCGAAAGGAACTGATGTATGAAGATGACAAGAGCCGGCGATCTGATGATCCCGCTGGAAAAGTACCCGCATATGCCTCACTGGTTCACACTCAGGCAGGCCATCGTCGAGATGGAAAACTCGGTCCTGGAAATCGACGGCCGCAAGTCTCTGCCGAGAGTGGTTCTGGTGTTCGATGAAAAATACCAGTTGGTCGGATTGCTGCGCCGCCGTGATATTCTGCGCGGACTCGAACCGGAATTTCTCACCGATAAACCACTGGACTACCGCAAGAAGCTGTTCGACGTCAAAGTCGACCCCAACCTTTCTGAGATTTCCTTTGATAAGATTCTCGAAGGTGTACGCAGGCGAGCCGAACGACCGGTGAGCGATGTCATGATCCCGGTGGCCGGTACCGCCGACTACAGTGATCACATCATCAAGGTGGTCTACGAGATGAACGCTAACAAGTTCAGCCTGCTGCCGGTCCTCAAAGATGGTCAGGTAGTGGGTGTCGTTCGGACGGTGGATGTTTTTCGTGAGTTTGCGAAGTTGGTCATATAGCCACCGTCGGTAGGCACTCCTCCAGTCGGACCGACACTCTGATAGTCTCTATGGAAGTAAATGCTGTTGTCGTGCTCTTCCGACGAGACCTACTCCCCGAATATAACGGCCTGAAACTTCAATATCACAGCTTGGGGTGATTTGTAGGCGTGGGGTGGCAAGCCCGCCTTGCGACAGGTTTGCTCTAAGAATGTGTCGCGGTCCCATCCATTGTCAGTCGCTACCTGAGGCAGCAAGAGACCACGATTTCTGCCCATCACGATCATCAACCCGTCGCGACCGACCTCAATCTCGTCGAGCGATGCTGCTTCCTCGAGCGGCGTCAGGACCGATATCTCGATGTGCAACCCAGCCAATTCATCGGCCTGCACGGGAGTAAACCTCGGGTCTTCCACGGCTGCCTTGATGGCACACGACGACACCGTTCGATACAGCGGCTCAACTGCCTGTGTGTAGCCGATGCAGCCGCGCAGACGACCCTGCTTCTCCAACGTCACAAAAGCCGCACCCGGTTCGAGTAATATCCCGGTTACCTCGAACTCCGGAATGGCGCCATCCTTCAGATAATCGGCAATCGACTGACGGGCGATCTGCAGAAGGCGCTTCTTCTGGCTCGCGCTCAGATGGTATGGTTCTTTCTTTTCCACTTTCAACTCCCCATTGTCCGGCACTTGCCCGGTTTTGTCGTTCTCTTTCGCGCTCTGACGGTAAAGCACTATTGCGGCGTAACCGACCACCGACTGTTTGTCACCGCTCACATCCCCGGAATCACCATAGCGAAGCAGCTTGGCCCGATTGGCCCCTTTGCTAAGAGCGGCTCTGGTAACTGCGACCGTCACGCCGCCGCCACACATTTCAACTTTGCCGGATGCCAGCAATGTTGCCAGCCGGTCAGGGTCCAAATCCAAAAGGGAGGCGATTCCGAGAGAGTCCATCGGAGCACCGACCGACGATGGTTTGAAATGCTGCCAGTCGGTCGAGGCGACCATGATAGTGCGCGAATCGTACTCGAGTTTCTCGAGGGCGGTTGCCAACATATCAATTCTGTGCTTGTCCTGATAGCTGACCACTAGCGGGACGATTGTGAAGTCAGGTAGCACAGATTGCAGGTATGGTAACTGCACCTCCAGCGAATGTTCGCGTGCGTGAGCCGCGGCTATGACATCGATTCCCTTCCCGGACGCCAGCGCCGCGCATAACTCATCATCGCATTCTACGGTTCCCAGAGGTGTGTGCCAACTCACGCCGGGTCCGTAGACCGACGCTCCTTTGACGGGATAGCGATGGGAGGGACCGCAGAGAACTACCCTATTGACATCGGACCCTTCGAGAAGTCTGTAGCTGTGGGCGGCGATAGCCCCGGAGTAAATCAACCCTGCGTGCGGTACGATGAGCGCAATGATCTCGCCATCGATTTCCGGCAGGTCGGTAGCCTGGGCCAAATGCTTTTGAACCATCGCTGCCAGGGCGCCGCTGTCCGCCGGGTAAAAGGTGCCCGCCACAGCCGGGTAACGATCTTCGCCCAATGCTTGACCAGCTACTGTCAGGGCACATAGCAGGCATAATGTCAGACGGGAGTATGGCATAATCTTGCTTCCTCCTCAGAATACCACCGGCGCTAATGGGGGTCAAGGTAATTCGGTCGTGCCATACTCTGGAATAAGGATGGCGACGGCGAGGGAACTCGGCCGGGTGTCAAAACAACTTGACAGTACGGTAATACAAGGTAATACTTACGTATAGTGTTGGCCCTCCGGTGGGTGCGTATCCGTCGGAGTCTGCCGGGACCCGGCGCAACGTGGTCGACACCGCAGCAAGTGACGAAGGAGGTGTTATGTCTGGGACGCGCGGTAAGTCGGAGGTGATCAGTTTCAAAGTCGATGAGTCCCTTCGTGAGGCTATGAACGGCATACCCAACCGTTCCGATTTCATCAGAAACGCCGTCGTCGCGGCGCTGGAGAGTTCGTGCCCTCTCTGCAAGGGAACAGGTGTGCTCTCACCCCAGCAAAAACGACATTGGGACGAATTCGCCGAGGACCACGCGGTCGAAGAGTGTCGCCAGTGTCTTGAGTTCCATTTGGTGTGCGACAAGCAACCAGGACCTAAGTCGGCGCACCGGTCGAACCGGAAGCGATCCGCAGTCGGAGGCTGAGGCATGTTGTCCATCATACACAGGGGTTGCTACGCAATGATCACAGTATCGTTGATTTTTATTTTGCCGGTGTTAGTGGTTGGTTTGCCCGGCTCTGCTTACCCGACCGAGGTGGAGCCGATCCAGGTGGTAGTCAGTGTTCAGCCGCAGGCTTATTTTGTCGAACGTATTGGCGGGGAGCATGTAGACGTTGAGGTGCTGGTTGGTCCCGGTCGGTCTCCCGCCACCTATGAACCGACGCCGCAACAGATGGTCAAACTGCAGCAGGCGGACCTATACTTCAGTATCGGGGTGCCGTTCGAGTCCGGACTCTTGCCCAAGGTGCGTGGGATACACAGTGACTTGCGCCTGGTCGATATGCGTAGCGGCATCGACGACTCCAGTGCGGTTGATCAGCACGAGCCTCATGCGGGACATGGACACGATCACGGTGGCGTTGATCCTCATGTCTGGCTGGATCCGTCTAAGGTGAAGGTGATGGCGCAAACTGTTCTTCAGGAGTTGTCCCACCTTTACCCGCAGCATGAATCCTGGTTTCAGGACAACCTGCAATTGTTTCTGAACGATCTGGACAGTGTCGATGTGCGCATTAGGCGGCGGCTGTCCGACGTGCAGGGGAAGACGTTTTTTGTTTTTCATCCGGCCTATGGTCACTTCGCGCGAGCCTACGGCCTTAACCAGGTGGCGGTAGAGGTTGATGGTAAGGAACCGGGACCGGCTCAGTTGGCCGACGTGATCAAACAGGCGAGGCGAGACAAAGTCGGCGTTATTATCGTTCAGCCTCAGTTTGCGCAGAAATCGGCGAAGACGATTGCGGCCGCCATCGGGGGTGAGGTGTTGTCGCTGGATCCATTGGCGCATGACTACCTGACTAACCTGGAAGAGATGGCCGAGAAACTCGCGCGGGTGCTTGACGTCGCGGACGTCAAGGATTGAGGATTAGAAAGAGTGAGGTGACAATGGCCGATGTCGCTGCGATAAGTCTTGAGAACGTTACGTTTTCCTACAACGGGGAGGTGGTGCTCGACAAGGTCGACTTGACGGTAGCCGAGAACGATTTTGTCTGGATGGTTGGTCCCAACGGCGGCGGCAAGACTACGTTGCTCAAGCTGGTCCTGGGTTTGTTGATGCCTGACTCCGGTCACGTACAAGTCTTCGGTCGGACGCCTAAGGCGATGCGGAGCCGTATCGGCTACATGCCGCAACAGACTTCTCTTGATTTGCACTTTCCCATTACCGTCATGGATGTTGCCCTGATGGGCCGACTGGGCAGAGCCGGAAGCGGAGGGCGCTACAACGCCGCTGATCGTAAAGCAGCCGAGAAGGCTCTTGACCAAGTGGGATTAGCTGATAGTGCCGGACAGCTGTTCTCCGAGCTTTCCGGTGGTCAACAGCGACGGATGTATATTGCCCGTGCGCTCACTTGCGAACCGGATCTGCTGATTCTGGACGAACCGACGGCCAACATCGACCAGTTGCTACAGCGCGAACTGTATCAGCTATTTGAAAGTCTGTTGGGAAGAATGACGGTGGTGATGGTGTCGCATGATCCGGCCTTTGTCGGCCAGTTCGTCAAGCAGGTGGTGTGTGTAAACCGAACCGTCGAAGTCCACCCGACCGGCGAGGTCAGCAGCGAGATGTTGGGGGAATGGTATCGCGATCGCGACCTTCGTATCGTACGTCACGACCGGCGTTTTTCCAACGGCGAGGACCATGCCTGATCTGCTCAGTGCTGTAGTAGAGTACGCTTTCATGCGTAACGCCCTGATTGCAGGCCTCCTGGCCGCTGTAGCCTGTGGCGTGGTGGGTAGTTTCGTTGTCGCCAGGCGCATTACTTATGTCGCCGGCGGCATCGCGCACAGTGTCCTTGGTGGCATGGGTATCGCGGGATATCTTATCGCCGTTCACCACTGGGATGCGGTCACGCCGTTGTACGGTGCGATAGCGGCGGCTCTGCTGGCAGCGGTTGTGATCGGTTGGGTCACGCTTCGGGCGCGGCAGCGCGAGGACACGATCATCGGCGCCGTCTGGGCGGTCGGTATGGCCACAGGGATCCTGTTCATTTCGCAAACCCCCGGCTACAACCAGGAACTGATGAGCTACTTGTTCGGAAACATCCTGATGGTATCCGACTCCGATCTCAGCATCCTGCTGGGGCTCGACTTGCTTATTGTAGCTCTGACGCTGTTACTCTACAATCGATTCCTGGCCGTTTGTTTCGATGCCGAGTTTGCCCGCGTTCGCGGCATCAGGGTGGAGGTCTACTACATTCTGTTGCTCTGCTTGTCGGCGTTGACAGTGGTCGTGCTCGTAACTGTCGTGGGGGTAGTGTTGGTCATCGCGTTGCTCACGCTGCCCGCTGCGGTGGCCGGCTTGTTTTCGCGAACTTTTCGACAAATGATGATCGGCGCGGTGGCCTTCTGTGTTTTCTTCATTATTGCCGGTCTTGCCGTCAGCTACGAAACAAACTTCCCGGCCGGTGCTACTATCGTGCTCATCGCCGGAGCAAGCTACGTTATCGCGATAGTTGTTCGGTGGTTGATTCGGAGGCATCGGAATCCAGTCTCGGACTAGTGTACTGTCCCGAAAAGACACACTGATAATCTTGTGCCCGACGGGTCTTCAGACCCGGCGGGAAACTACCGCTATGCAGCGCGATCTGAAGATCACACAGCCACAACGCGGGCAGATCATGATGCAGCCAGCGCGCCATCGAATTGATCCACAAGATTGCGCCAGTAGAACCTCTTGATAATCTCGTGCAGTCGGCCGGGGTGATCCCGCCATAACTGTGATTGCTCAATCCGTTCAGCCAATTCAGCTAATCGCGCAGCCAGGTCTTGTGTGCTGCCGTCATAGAAAAATGCGTCTGTACTATCATGGGTCCCCAGTTTCAGAATCTCCGGATAACTCAGACGCCTTGGCAGTAAGGGGTAGACGCCGGCTGCGATTGCCTCCACGACGCTGATGCCGAAAAACTCATGCTCGGCGGTTGAGACGATTACGTCGGATTCCTGCAAAGCCGCGACGTATTCCTCACGCGACTTCTGCCATCCCCATCGGACGATTTCGCCGGAGAAAAACTCCCGCGCCCACTTGAAAACTTCCGGGGATTCCTCGAACTGTTCGCCGATGACGTTCAGGCGGAATGCCGTCGAACCTTCCTTGAGTATCCTCAGCGCCTCGAAGAAGCTATCCGGCCCCTTGTCGTGTTCCCAGCGCGCCGCCCAGAGGACGCGTATCGGACCGTCGGAACGGGGAGGACGCGCGGCGAATTCCTCGACTCCCGGAGGATGAACGGACAACTTCGCATGAATGGCATCAGCGGCATCGAACGGTCGGTAATCCGGCATACGACGGAGAAATTTCGGTAGCGCCGTCAGAAACGAGTGACGGTGAAACTCTGAGTTGAACCAAACCTGTGTGGCGGCGAGACAGGTCGTGAAGTTGGTGATAGCAAAATGGCGATCCCATTCCTTGGGATATCGGTCGGGATAAGTGAGTTGGTTTTCGTGAAAGTAAGCAACCGACGGCAACCGCCGCACGCACTCGTCGACGAGTCCCTTAAACTCAGCCAGGTTGAGCATGTCGGAACAAAACAGCAGGTCCCATGACTGGCCGTGTCCCAACCTTTCGGCGACCTCTTCGGCTAATGTGATTGCGGCGTGTCGCATCCGCCATTTCCATTTGTTTGCCGGCAACTTGAGGATCGTCCACTCATGGCGACTGCGCGACGACCAGCCATCGAGAAACGCCTTATGACTCCCGCCGTAATACGGCTCAAGCGCGAGGATTTTCATGGGGGTCTTTCTTCACCTCGTACGCCAGAAACTCTCGGAAATCACGACTCATTGATAGCAACACTCCCATAAGCGCCGTGGTCAGGCCGCACACCACATAGATCACCGGTATGTTGTGGTTTAGCATATCCGCCACGACACCCGCCAGCCCCATCGCCACCGGCGCCAGCCCACCCGAGACTGTCCCCATAACCCCGAACACCCGTCCGCGAATCTCCGATGGTGTTGTCACCTGGATGATAGTAGCGATATTGATATTCAGGTAGCCGTTTAACAAACCGGCAACAAACATCAGCACAAGCGCGGCATGAGTGGTCGACACCAGTCCCAATCCGCCAAAGCCCAGAGCCATGCCGATTAAGGCTGCGATCACCAACGCGGCGCGCCGAGGCCCGGACAGCTTCAGCGTGCCCGCCGCGAGATACCCCAGCAGAGCGCCCAGCCCAAAGGCGGCCACTACGAAACCATACCAGTCGGTGGTGGCGCCAAGCGTGTCCTCGACATAGAACGGCAGCAGCACGATGATGGGCACGAAGAAGAAATTTAGCAACGATGCCGCGAAGATAAGGTCACGCAGGCCGCGATTGCGCCAGACATAACGCAACCCGTCAACAGTGTCGCTCT
>CBDUZQ010000043.1:0-11548 GCA_965371755.1 uncultured bacterium | reverse complement strand
ATCGGTGATCCGCGCTGCGAAGTCGGACTCGTCGAACGAGCCGTCATCGGCGGCATACGCTTCAAACTGGACCTGTATATCAATCTGCGCCCCATCAAGCTTTACTCCGAAGCGCTCTGCCCCATCAAGGACAAGAAGTGCGAAGATGTCGACATGGTGGTCGTGCGTGAAAACACCGAGGATGTCTACACCGGTCTTGGCGGCATTATGAAACAAGGCACACCCGACGAAGTAGCTATCGCCAACATGGTGTTCACTCGCAAGGGTTGCGAACGCGCCGTGCGGTATGCCTACGAACTGGCCAAGGCACGCAACAAGGACAACAAGGTGACGCTGATCGACAAAGCCAACGCTATCCGCGCGCAGGATATCTGGACTCGCACGATGGAGGAAGTCGGCGCCGAGTATCCCGATATCGAGAAGGACCATGCCTATATCGACGCAGCCTGCATGTGGCTGGTGAAAAATCCAGAGTGGTTCGACGTCGTAGTTACCACGAATATCTTCGGCGACATTTTCACGGACCTTGGCGCGATGGTGCAGGGGGGGATGGGGATCGCGGCGTCGGGTAATATCCATCCCGGACAGGTATCTATGTTCGAGCCGATCCACGGTTCCGCGCCCAAGTATAAAGACAAGAATGTCGCCAGCCCGATCGCGGCCATCATGGCTGCCCAGATGATGCTGGAGTTCCTGGGTGAGAAGAAAGGCGCGGTCGCTATCGAGAGCGCTGTTACCGAGTTGCTGAGTTCCGGCCGGCTGCCATCGCTTGATGCCCGCAGCGGTTTCTCGACTACGAAAGTCGGCGATATGGTCGTGGAAGAACTGAAAGGGAACAAGGTCAGCAGGACGAGCGTCTAGGACCGACGTCGTCATTGCCGCAAGAAA
Source organism: uncultured bacterium (assembly GCA_965371755.1). Taxonomy (GTDB): domain Bacteria; phylum Zixibacteria; class MSB-5A5; order GN15; family FEB-12; genus JAJRTA01. The sequence goes on along the minus strand of CBDUZQ010000043.1, from coordinate 10,660 downwards.
AAGATAAAGCAGGAAGCAATATACTAAGGAGTTAGAACATGGCGTTTTCCAAATCGTACATTCCGTATGGCGGGTACTGGAGCAGCCCCTACGCCAAGTGGCAGGGAAGCTTTGCCGACCTCCATTCGATGAAACTGGCGGCGGCCACGGCCCAGAAATTCTTTGAGGCTCGTAAGATCACGCCCGATCGCTTTGACAGCACGTATCTCGGTATGACAATTCCACAGCAATCCAGTTTCTACGGTGGTCCCTGGATAGCCGGCATGTTCGGCAACGGCGCTATCACCGGACCGTGGGTCAATCAGGCATGTATCACCGGCGCAGTCTGCGTCAAGATGGCTTCGCAGGACGTTGAAGATGGACTTGTCAAATCCAGTCTGGTAGTGGCGGCTGATCGTTGCTCCAATGGTCCGCATCTTTACTACCCAAGCCTGTCCGCTCCGGGCGGCACCGGCAAGGCGGAAAACTGGGTTTGGGACAATTTCAGTTTCGATCCGTGGGCCAAAGGCTCGATGATTCAGACGGCGGAGAACGTCGCCAAGGAATGTAACATCACCAAAGACGAGCAGGACGAACTGACGCAGCGTCGCTACGAACAGTACCAGATGTCACTGGCCGACGACCAGGCATTTCAGAAGAAGTACATGATCCCGGTCGAGGTCGGAAAAGGCAAAAGGGCCAAGTCGATCGCCGGCGATGAAGGTATCTTTCCGACCACACTCGATGGTTTGAAAGGTCTCAGGCCGATGCTGCCGGAAGGGACCGTGACCTTTGGATCGCAAACGCATCCGGCCGATGGCAACTCCGGCATGATCGTCACCACCAAGGAGATCGCTGCCGAACTGGCCACCGACTCCAAGATCGAGATTCAGTTTGTCGGCTTCGGCACGGCGCGCGCCAAGAAAGGTTACATGGCGATGGCCGTCGCCCCGGCCGCCAAGGCGGCTCTTGCGGACGCCGGTATCGGCGTGGATGACTTGAAAGCCGTCCACACCCACAACCCGTTCGCGGTGAACGACGTCTATCTTTCCCGTGAACTCGGCTATGACAAAAACGAAATGAACAACTACGGCAGTCCGCTAATCTGGGGTCACCCTCAGGGACCGACGGCGCTTCGCGTTATCATTGAGCTTATCGAGGAACTGGCCACCAAGGGCGGTGGCTATGGCCTCTTCGCCGGTTGTGCCGCCGGCGACACGGCTGCTGGTTGTGTCATCAAGGTTAGTGGCTGAGTAGTCTCCTTCGCAGGACTAGCATACGGGCAGGTTCATCGTGGACCTGCCCGTTGATCTGATGCCACTATCATGATCGGTTATGTCCTATTAAATCCATTTTTCACGAATGGTCGTTCATAAACGTTGAATTCCCCTTGCGCCGTGGGAGCTTGTTGCCTTTATTCGGAGTCGATTTGGCAACGTTGTTATAGAGGTAAAGATGACTCATGAACTAGACGGTATATTCAGGCCCAAATCCATCGCGGTGATCGGGGCTTCGAGCAAGAAGGGCACCATTGGTCACAGCATACTCCACAATTTGATAGAGTACTCGTTTAACGGCAAGGTCTTCCCGGTTAACCCCAAGGCCAATGTGATACATTCGATCAAGTGTTACTCCACCGTTCTGGACGTTCCCGATGCTGTCGACCTGGCTATCATAATCGTTGCCGTCGACTATGTCGTCAGTATTGTCGAGCAGTGCGGCCAGAAAGGTGTCAAGGGAATAGTCGTTATAACCTCCGGCTTCAAGGAGGTCGGCGAAGAGGGCGCTGCCAAGGAGCTGGAAGTCCTCAAGATGGCGCGCAAGTATGGGATGCGGATGATTGGTCCCAACTGCTTCGGAGTGCTCAACACCGATCCGGAATACTCCATGAACGCCACTTTCTCCAAGGCGCAACCATTGCGGGGACATGTCGGTTTCATGTCGCAATCAGGCGCTTTGGGTGAGGCTATTCTCGGACTGGCCAATGATCTCAACCTCGGATTTTCACAGTTCGCCTCGGTGGGCAACAAGGCCGATATCGGCGGCAATGCCATTCTGGAATACTGGCGCGATGATCCGAATACCGATGTGATCCTGCTGTATCTTGAGAACTTCGGCGACCCCCAGAAATTCACCCGCATCGCGCGTGACATGGCGCGGACGAAACCGATCGTGGCCGTGAAAGCCGGTCGGACCGCTGCCGGGGCACGGGCCATCAGTTCGCACACCGGCGTGTTGGCGGGGCTGGATGTCGGCACCGACGCTCTCTTTGAACAGTGTGGCGTTATCCGAGTAACCTCGATTGACGAACTGTTCGATATCGCCGTAGCGCTCTCCAATCAGCCGCTGCCGCGTGGAGATCGGATCGGGATAATAACCAACGCCGGCGGTCCCGGTATCCTTGCTACCGACGCCGTGATCAACTGTGGCCTGAAGATGGCGCAGTTTGAAGAGAAGACTATTAAACAGCTCAGGGATAAGCTCCCGGCGGTGGCCGCGGTCAACAACCCGGTGGATGTTATCGCGGCCGGTGGCCCGGATTCTTATCGTATCGCTATGGATGTCGTTCTGGATGACAAGAATGTCGACGCCGTGATTTGCATATTCGTCCCCCCGGTGGTGGTCGATCACAAGGCGGTTATTGAGGCTATTGTAGAGTCTATAGATAAACACAAGAACGAGAAGACCGTCCTGGGATGTTTCATGGCGGCGGCTTCTGGTATAGCCGGTTCGGAGACATTGGTTGAGCGCAAGATACCAGTCTATACTTTCCCGGAGTCGGCAGCTAAAGCATTGGCCGCCATGGTGCGACATTACGAATGGATCAACCGTCCTGAGAGCGAGGTTATCGCGTACAAGGATGTCGACAGTGGCCGTGTCACCAAGGTTATCGATAATGCGACCGCAGAGAAGCGTCAGACGATTATGGGGGCTGAGGCGCTGGAGATTCTGGATGCCTACGGCATCAACATCGCTCGCGCCGTCCATTGCGAGAATGTCGAGGAGGCGCAGAAGGCTGCGTCCAGCTTACACCTTCCCGTTATCATGAAGATCGACGCCCCGGAGATTGTTCACAAGACCGACGTAGGTGGCGTTTCCGGAGACCTGCGGACGGAGGCCGAGGTCAAGAAGGCATTCGAGACCATGAAAAAGAAATTCGGCAAGTCAGGGGTCCCGGGTGGGGTCATCGTGCAGGAGTTGGTCTCCGGCGGTGTTGAGACGATCATCGGCATGAACCAGGATCCATCGTTCGGGCCTCTGATTATGTTCGGCTTGGGTGGCGTGTACGTGGAAGTAATGAAGGATGTTACCTTCAAGGTGCATCCCGTGACCGAGCGCGGCGCCAAAGTGATGATCGAAGATATCAAGGGTTATCCGCTACTGTCCGGCTTCCGTGGCGCTGAGCCGGTCGATTTCAACTGTTTGCAGGAGACCATCCAGCGTCTGTCGCAGCTTGTCACCGACTTCCCGCAACTGGAATCTTTCGATGTTAACCCGTTCTTCGCTGCCGCTAAGCGCGAGAACTCCAAGGCGGTCGACGCGCGGTTCATGCTGAAGGAGTGAGTAAGGGCCGCACCGAATCGTCATAGATACGTCCTTGTCAGACGCGAATCTCCCACTGCAAGCGGATGGGCCGCCCGGCCATGGGGACTTTTTCAACACTCCCGGGTGACCGCGGCAATCTCCAATCGGCGTCCGCATTTCCGAAATCACACAAAAACACCGTATCGCACGAAAAACTAATTGACAATACCTCAATATCCGTGTTTATCGTGGTCTAATAGCTGTCTTACCCAAGGAGACCACAATTGAACAGCACGGAACCATCGATTAGAGAAACGGATTTTTTCACTACCTCGGAACTGGCCCAGAAACTGAAGATGAACGTTCAGGTGATCACTCGCAAAGTCCAGGCCGGTGAAATCCAGGCCTACAAGATCGGCAAAGACTGGCGTATCCCGGAGCAATCGGTCCTGGACTGGCTGGAGAGTCAATCCAACCGCAACGGCAAGCCGTCATCTCGGCGGCCGGTGTCGAAGCGCACGACCCGGAAACCGGCGGCGCAGACTTCGACACATGAACCAAAACGGGAGTTTCTGCTTGAGTATATCCTGGCTCAGTTTGAGCCGGATCGCGAGTACACAGAAAAGGAAGTTGATCGGATTATCGCTCGCTATCAGAACGATACTGATACGATCCGGCGCGAACTGGTGACCGCCCGGATGCTGACCGACACGGGGGGTCGCTATCGTCGTCTGGCAGGCTATCGACTGGCACAGGACGGCTGAGCCGACAATAGATAAAAAAAGCCCTTCGCATCGCATGGAGACGAAGGGCAAAACGATCCGAGTCTCAGTTTTACATTTGCGGCTGGCCCCTCGGTGTGGGCGGCCGCGCCCCACTGGCGCCTCGCATTGATTGCAGGAATGGGTCACCCAGGTTGATCTTATACTCAGTGAATTTCTGAATCGCTTTGTCAATTTCACCGGTGTGGCTGGTTCTGGCCAGTACCATCACCAGTTTACGAAAGGCGTAGCTCGAGTTAGCATTGGCATTGAAAGCATCCCAGACCAGCTTCACTCCCTCTTCCACCATCGCCGAGTCGCCGATCCGTTGTCCCAGTTGCACCTTGGTCAGTCCCAAATCCTGCCGATAGAAAAGGTTCTCCTTATTGGAGGCGCTAAAAGCAGCCAGGGTGTCGTGCATCATGTGCCAGAGTTGATCGGCAGCGGCGGTGTCACCTTGCTTCTCATGCAGATCCGCCAGGACCGCATGCGTCTGCCAGTACTCCGGATATACTTCGATCATCTTCTTCATCAACGCTACCGCTTTGTCGCGTTTGTCCGACTCGAAATTGCCGGCCAGGGTGTCCAATCGGTACTGCGCCAACAGTTCGTCATAGACCCTGGACGCATTCACGCCCATAGTGACAAACACGCCGGTGGCATTCTCCTCGCGATAAACTTTGGAGTCGGAGTAGCCGTCGTAGCGATAGGTATTCATGAACAGGTCATAACCCTTCTCGGCGTCAATCATCCGGTCGGGCGGGTCAAAACTCAGCTTGTAAAGCATACCGACGGCGTGAGCGCGATCACGCAGCTTCAAGGGAGATTCGGCGTAAGGCGGCGAACTGAAGTAAATCGGCTGCGTAAGCTTCAGTGTATCCCCTTCTTTGTACGTGCTTTCAAGCACGATCTCGTCCATCATCATCTCGGCCACCCGCACGATTCGTCCATTCACCGGCGCTGGTTCCAGATAGGTGGTTCGCTTGCGCGCCTTATCGAAGAAACGCTTGGTTGGCCGCCCGCGCTCAATGCCGGGAGCTACTTCGTAAGGCTCCCACACGATCTGCTCGTCGGTCAGTGAGATAGGCACGCCGTAGCGATTTTTCATCTGCTCCACGTACCAATCGGTATTCAAGAGCGACAGGTTGACCACCCGTACGTCGAGACGGTATCCGTAAACCTCCTGGATACACCATAAGGGGAAGGTGTCGTTGTCTCCTGATGTGAACAGGATGGCGTTCGGTTCGCAAGTATCCAGAATGTTGGCGGCGTAATTGTAAGGGATATTGTTGCCTGAGCGATCACAGGCATGGTAGTTGTGCGCCAGCGATACAATCGGCAGCAGAGCCAGGACCGACGAGGCCAGCACCACCGTCCGCATCCTCGACGGGTTGGCTGCGGCCAGCCTGTTCTTCAGCCACATGACGACGGCTGATATACCGACTCCCATGGCAATACCGAAAAACACGAAAGCCGGCGTGAAGAAATAGTCACGGTTGCGCACTTCAAGGTAGGCGTCGCCGGTGTTGAAATCGTACTTGGTGCCGTCGGCGAAATTCATGTACAGAATCAGGCCGACGGAGCAGACTAAGAAGAGAGTGAAGAAAGGCAGACCGATCTCAAGCCGTTTGCGGATGGCCGTAATCATGCCGATCATTCCCAGCAGGAACCACGGTACGATAAACGACCAGCCGGTGCGTGAATACTGTTCTTCAAAGTAGGACCAGAAGCCCATGTGGGCGTGGCGTCCGAAATGGTTTTCCCAACTGCCGCGCCGTTTGAACATCCGGTCCAGCATCGAAATCTGTTGATACTGCTTGCGATCTAGAAAATTCTCAAAAGTGCGCCAATCGCGCGAGGGGTTGTTTTCGTCGATTCTTGGGTTCATTGACGACCGAATCGGAATGAAACCATGCACCGACATCCCCATGAACCCGATCACAACGATCGCCAGGGCTGTTTTCCACTGCAAGTTCCATCCGCGCTGCTTGGCGAGTACGCCCAGGATTGCCAAAACGACCAGAGCCACCACGGTCACCTTCTCGTAAGTCGTGAACTGAATCATCACCGAACAGACCGAGGCGATGGCTATGACCAACGCCCAATTAATCTTTTTGTACAGCAGCAACAGGAGCACAGCGCCCATGAAGGCCGAAACGGCGTAGAAAGCAGTAACTCCGCCGCGGCCGTTGGAGAATACGATTATGAACAACAGTTCCAGGATGATAAAACCGCACAAGATTAGCCAGTCACGCGGCGTGGCGTCCCTTTTCAGAACAAAGAAAACCGCACAGACCGGCAGCACCAAAAACACTGACATGTGAACGCTGATACCGAGCATGGCCAGGTAGAAAATCAGGATCAAGGTCCTCGATCCGGCTGCCGTGCCGCGCTCCTCGAAGTAGCGCAAGGTCAGCCAGACAATGCCCACCGACAGAGCCAGCGCCAGTCCGTACACCTCCGCCTCCACCGAATTGGCCCAGTTGGTACGCGAGAAGGCGACGAAAAACCCGCCGGCGACACCACCGATATAAGCGGTAATCCGATTCAACCGTGACGAGCGCTCCTCGGGCGAGAAAAAATATCCCACCAGGCGCACTGTCAGCAGGTAGGATAGCATAGCCGTCGCCGCTGATGAGATCACCGAAAGGTAGTTTATTCGGTAAGAGATATCTTCCACGAACGGGATGAGTGCGGCCAGTCGTCCCAAAATAACAAACAGCGGTGTGCCGGGTGGGTGCGGAATACCAAGACTGTAGGCGCAGGCGATAAACTCGCCGCAGTCCCAGAACGAAAAACCCCGTTGGACGGTAAGGGCATAAACTACAAACGAAACAACAAAGACAAAACCGGCCAGCGCAGCGTTGGTCCGGTCGAATTTCGGGCTGCCGGCAGCGTTGCTTGCGATCAAATCATCCTCCTAAAGTCGTTGTCTCTTATACCGATAATCCAAAAAGAGGCCTCGGATTTTCGGACCAACAGGCCTCAAATATAATGATAGTAAGGTAAATAACAACAGATTATTTCAGTCGCTTCCCGGGCGGCCATTGACCTGGAGGTTCGATATGTTTGTTTGGTGTGCCATTCTTTTTGTCCTGGGCATTCTTGCCTTCGCCGACGCTATTTTCAACATGGGTGAGGTTTTCCGCCGCGCCAACTCGATCGTGTTTCTTCTAATCTCATTGGGACTTCTGATTCGCACGACCACTAAGAAGAAACTCGGTCTGTGGGAAGATCGCGAAAACAAAGTCTACGATCTGGAACGGCGGGTGCGGCAACTCGAGGCCGAGAAGGAAAGACAGCCGGATTTCTAACCAATCCTGTTGTCTTCCTCAAGTTCGCGTAAACGCTGACGCACCTCGGATACAAACGGGTAGTTGGGAAATTTCTCCAGCAACTGCCGGTAAATCTGTTTAGATTCATCGACTCTGCCAATGTCAAGTCGGTAGAGATCGGCCCTGGCCTTCAGTCCAAACGGGTAGTAATACGACTGGGGGAACTCCTCCTCCAATCGCTGGACGTAACTTAATATCCCGTCGTCGTTATTCTCGGCCAGGCTTATGTTCAACAGACGATAGAGAGCGAAATCAGCCAGCGACCGAGAGGGGGCGTCCGCGACAGATTCCAGGGCAGCCTTCAGCGAGTCCGGCATCCGCCGCAAGTCATACACCAAAACCAGGGCAAAGGCGGACATCAGCCCTTCATCCTGGCCAATTCGATCCATCACCAGGAGCAGCTGCATAGCATCATTGACATAGTAACCGCGCGGGTAGTTGACCATCAGCCGCTGCATGGCCAACCCGGCTGAGTCGTACTTGCCTTGACAGTATTCTATCACCGCCAGATGGTAGTCTATCTTCTCAGCGAGTTCTTCGTTCAGTTGCGCCTGGGCCAAGGCCTGAAAACCGGCCGCCGCCTGGTCCAGTCGACCACGGCGTAAATCGCAGTAGGGCCGGGCTACGTGCGAGAGCACATATCCCAATCCTCGACGGTAGTTGGTCACTACCGAATCGAAATATCGACGGGCGGTTTGATAGTCGCTAAGATGGTCCAGGTATATCATCCCAATATGATACAGCCCCTCACCCTTTTCCTGATCCCGTGGCGCCCAAGCCACCAGACTGTCGTATATAGCGATGGCTGCGTCATAGGCACCCATCTGAGTGAGAGCATCGGCATAAACCAAATAGGCCTCGGTCCTGACCGCGCTTTCGCGATAATGCGCAAAGAAGTGCTTCCCCATGCGCGTGGCCAGTTCGTAGCGGCGGCGTTCCCGGCAGTTCCGCATGAATCGAACCAGCGCCTGACCGTTGAGCCCCTGAAGCGAATCGAGTCGCAGGGTGTGCCTGTAGGCTTCCTCAAGGCGGCCAGCTTTCAGGTAGAAACCGGTCAGAGTCTTGAGCGCTCGAGCGCTTCCAGAATCGCTGATCCTCTCAAGAAGGACCGCCTCGACCTCCTCCGATGAGGATTGGAATTCCAGGAGAGCCAACAACCGACGTTCCGCGTTGACGGCATCGCGGGTCGTGTCCTCCAGAAGCGGAAGGTACTCGATCACGGCGTCTGAGTAAAGGCTCTGAGCTTCCAGAAGCATACCACGCTGAAGTGCAAAAGCCGAGGGGTTCTCGATCCGTCCTCGCAGCGAGTCCATCAGAGCCAGAGCTTCGACAGCAAACCCGGCGTTCATCATGCCGGTGGTCACGCTGAGGTACTGTCCGTCGGACTGCGCCAGTCGGGCTGCCTCACGATATGAGGCCAAACCTTCCTCGGGTTTTTCCAGACGAACCAGCACCCGGGCCAGGTCCAGGTGGTACCGGTAGTTGTTTGGCTGGCTCTCGATCATGCGCCGGGCCAGATCCTCCAGCTTCGGCTGATAGTCCAGCTTCTCATAACACCTGCACAGCAGATTGTAGATAATAGCGTAACCGGGATAGGAAGACTGAAGCGGTTCCAGCACGGCAACTGCGCCGCGGCAGTCATCATGCTTGATCAGTTGTCGGGCCAGTCTGACCTGAGCGTTGAACTCTTCTGAGACGGGCGGTGCAGCAAAGACCTTGACTTCAGGCTTGGTAGTCCCGTCGGCCAGCGCCGCTGAAGGGTCCATTAACAGGAGACCCGCGACGACGATTAGTGAGCAGCGGAAACAGGCCATCATGGTTGGGTAGATTGTCCGTTGATATTCGGGTTGACCAGTTCCGACTCGGCCTTCAGGAGCGCCTTGAAATACGCCTTGATCTGCTCCTCATACTGCGGCGGATAGTCATCAGAGAGATAACGACGCAACCGATCCTCAAGGCTGACTTGATCATCGAGAATCCACGTCGGCAGCTCCGGCGGCAGGTAGAACTCGTGCGACTCGACGCCGGAGGCGCGACGCTGCTCGGTGAAATCTTTTCGCTGCAGCGAACGACTGGCCTCGAGCAGCCGTGAGTATATTTTTATCTGTCGTTCGGTGGTTTCCTGACCCACCTCGCCGGCAGAGAGTTCTTCCTCAACTTTTTTCATCTCACGGGCGATGTCGTCAAGGCGGCCGAGAATCTGGCGCGAACCACCCAGCTCGCGATTGAGGTCTTCAAGCGATTTGCGAATAGCCGACTGCTCCGAGGCCAGTCGTTGCAGCGCCGGACGTCCGTTTTCATCAAAGCGCGGGTTACCCTCGCCGCCGGGTTTGGAACACTGTTTCTGAGTCTCTTGGTTGAGTTGGCTTTGCTTATTGCACATACCCTGCAGCTTACCGATCTTCTTGTCGCACTGTCCTCCCTTGTTGCAGTCTGACTGCTGCTGGATCGATTCGCGCAGCCTGATCGCCGCACGATTCAGCTTGGTCATAGAGTCGCGCTGCTCACTCAGCGCCTGACCGCGCTTCTTGGCCTCGAACCCATCGCAGGCGAGTTCCATGTGTTGTACGGCGCTGTTCACAAGGCTCTGAAGTTCTGCGGCAATAAACGGTGACTGCTTGCCCAACTCGGACAGCCGATTCTTCAGACCGTTGCAGGAACTGCGAAGATCCTGTTGCATCGCGGCCTGCTCTCGCAGCATGATAGATCGTGAATCAATCAAAGCCGCCTCTTCGCGCAATAGCTCCTGTTTGCTGGACAGATGGTTGGCGTCATCGAGGGCCATGCGCATGGCTCGCTCGATCTCGTCCTGGTCGCCGCCTTTCATAGCCGCCATCTGCATCTGCATTTCGTTGAGCATCGAAAGCAGCTTCGAGAGCGCCTTCTTTCCCTCGTCGCCGGCTTCACTTTTTTCCTGAGACTTCAGCGCCTCCGACATGTTGAACATATTCTCATCGGCGTCGGTCTTTTCAACCACCTCACTGAATTTCTGAAACTCCGGCATCTTGTCGACGCCCGCGTCTTTGGATAGCTGCTGCAAGTCGGCAACCTTGTCTTTCA
>CBDUZQ010000042.1:0-11646 GCA_965371755.1 uncultured bacterium | reverse complement strand
GGGACAACCTGACCATGCGCAACGCCACCGTCACCACTATCGCGCCGACCGGAACTCTCTCGATCATCGCCCAGTGTTCCTCCGGGATCGAACCTTTCTACGCTGTGGCTTTCGAGCGAAATGTCCTGGACGGCACGCGGATGACCGAGGTCAACCCCCTGTTCGCTGAAGCCGCTCGTCAAGGTGGGTTCTACTCCGATGAGTTGATGGAAAAGATCGCGCGCTGTCGATCGTTAAGCACCATCGACGAAATCCCGGATGAAATCAAGGCCGTCTTTCTTACCTCGGCGGATGTGGCGTCGGAAGAACATATCCGTATGCAAGCCGCTTTCCAGAAACACTGCGACTCGTCCGTCTCCAAAACGATAAACCTGCCGACCTCGGCTGGACGTGAGGAGGTAAGGCGGGCCTTCGAGTTGGCCTGGGAGTTGGGGTGCAAGGGGGTGACGATTTACCGCGACGGTTCACGTCCACACCAGGTGCTGTCTACCGGCGATGACGGCAAAAAGCCCGAGCGCTTCACACCCAAAGTGGAAAAGCGACCCGACATGCTGAACGGGTTCACCCAAAAGATCAAGACCGGCTACGGGAATCTGTACGTCACGGTGAATCTGCGTGACGGCCGGCCGTTTGAATTGTTCGCCCATATCGGCAAATCCGGCTACACAACTATGGCCGATACCGAAGCGATCTGTCGGCTCATCTCCCTGGCCTTACGGGCCCACGTGTCGGTGCATCAGATAATCAGACAGCTTCGGGGCATCGGCGGCTCCAGTCCGGTCTTCTCAGGCGGTTCCAAAGTGTCCTCGATTCCGGACGCCATCGCCCAGGTGTTGCAGAGTCGCTTCGGGTCTTCCGCTGATTCTGAACAGACAGTCGACGATCCCGGTGAAATCTGCCCGGAATGCTCAGCCGCCATGATTTTTGACGCCGGCTGTTTCACCTGCCAGGCTTGCGGTTATTCCAACTGCTGAAAATGCCGATATACTTACGTAGCCCTGTAAGCGTTGAAATGTAAGGACCAATGGCGACTAATAGATACATCCCGGCTGGTCGGACCTCTCTGGTCCAGAAAGAATCCGGCCCCTTGCAATTGCAGACGGAGTATACCTACCGTCCGTACCCGCGTATCACCACGACTATCCTCAACTCGGGACAGGTGCTGCACAAAATCGAAAAACGGTTACCGCGCGTGGTGGATTCGGCCGAAGAGTTGGCGAGGATGGAAGAGATCATCAAACACCAGCATGCCGAGGTTGAACAGATCATTCAGCTACAGGATGCCCCGCCAACAGCCGCGTCACCTCAGGATCAGACACTGCCGGCTCAGTCGTCTAAAATGGAGACTGAGGAATCACTCAACGGCCTCAAGGAGTCGCTGCGCGAAGTGCCCGGTGTCGAGCACATATATCGACTCAGCAACGACGGAATCTTCCACGGTCAGGTGACAGCCCATCAGTTCAAGAAGGCCTTCGCGGCTATCTTCAAAGGTCTCCACGAACTGCTCACACTGTTTGATGAACTCCCCGGACAGGGCCCACGACGTCGTCGCGGCGTTTACGAAGTCGAGCGTAATCGATTGTATCTTATCTCGACAGGTGACGAATGCTTGTTCGTCACAGTGGGCCGCGGCGATCCCGACACCGACTACGAGAAAGCCTTCAAGAAGGCTGCCTTCGGCCAGTGGGGTCCGGATTTTATCGAATCAGTTGATTAGTAGCGCTTAGCTGATCCGACTTTCGCAGTCCTCCAACGAGAATCTACCAGCCAAGTTTCTCACGGTCGATGTAATCAGGGTGAATGGTTGTGCTGTTACCGGCGACTCGCTTTATCCACTTTACCTACCAGCCCACTCGTGGAGCGGCCCGGGGTCAAACGGATACGGCGGACAGAGCCACCATAGGAACGCACGAAGTCAGCACCGACAATCTCAGAAATCCTGTAGTCGGCGCCTTTGGCCAGAATGTCAGGCTTAATCTGTCGGATTAGCTTATCCGGAGTATCCTCGCCAAAGACAACAACATAGTCGACCGACTCAAGTGCCAGCAAAATCACCGCGCGGTCGGATTGCCGCTGAAGCGGTCGGATCGGTCCCTTGATCCGCCTAACCGAGGTATCGCTGTTGAGCCCAAGGATCAGAACGTCGCCGAGTGATTTTGCTTTGGCCAGATACTCCACATGCCCGCGGTGCAGGATGTCGAAGACACCGTTGGTGAAGACAACCCGCTTGCCACTTCGTTTCAAACGGGCGGCCAGAGCGGCGATTTTTCGTCGGCTGATGAGATTGCGAACCGGCATTGGGATAACGTCACGAACCGCTATGGGTGGTGACAAGATTGCCGTTTTTGACGTTCAATAGCAGTTCCTGCCTTAGTTGGGCGGGCATAACGCTGGCCGTACCGATCTCACCGATAGTGATACCGGCGGCGGCGTTAGCAACCACGGCCGCCTCCACCAGATCGGCGCCGGCACAGACGGCTGCCACAAAGGTGGCAATGACAGTATCACCGGCACCGGTGACATCAAACACCTTGCGTGCAAAAGTGGGGATATGAGTCGGTTCGGCGCCGTCCTGAAAAAGGGACATGCCATTCTGCCCACGCGTAATCAAGATCGAACGTGCCTCAAGTTTCTTGAGCAGCCCCGCGCCCACCTCCAGTAGGTCGGACTCGGTGCGAATCCGAAGGCCATAAGCAAACCCGGCCTCGTGGTGGTTGGGGGTAATCAAAGAGACCTGCCGATAGTTGAAAAAGTGCGTTTCCTTGGGGTCGACGGCGATAAAGATCTTCTTGTCCTGGCAGATCTGGATCACTCGCTCGAGCAAACTGGCAGTGATAACACCTTTTCCGTAATCGGATATGATTACCGCCTGGATTTCATCGGCCCAGGAATGGAATTTTTCGAGCACCCGCTGTTCGGTCTGTTTCGAGAGTTCGTGGCGGTCTTCTCGATCGGCCCGCACCACCTGCTGGCCATGCGCAATAACGCGGGTCTTGATGGTAGTCTGCCGACCTTCATCGGTAATAATGGCGTCGGCCGTGATGTCCTTCTGCTCAAGCAGACCGTTGAGTTTGGTTGAGGCTTCATCCGGGCCGACCACGCCCAGGAGGATTGGTTGCTCACCGAGGGCGCGGATATTAGCCGCCACGTTGGCTGATCCACCCAGGAGTTGCTTGCTGGAAGTAATCTCCACAACAGGCACCGGAGCTTCGGGCGAAATACGGTCGACCACACCGAGTAAGTACTCATCGAGCATGATATCGCCCAAAATGAGTATTCTCGACCGGCCGAAATTATCGACCAACTGTTCAATCCTGCTGTTCGTCAGTGCCAATTTCCAACCTCTCGGCCGTTAGGGTTGTCCGCGCAAGGGCATTTTACCTAAATAAGGTTGACTTAGGTAGCGAATATATTAGAATGGCCTTACCGGAACAAGTTAAGAAATCCTGTCATTTGAAAAAAGGAACAAAGAAAAAAATGCAGCAACACCCGCAGCAACAGATAAAAGTCGAATTGGGCGACAAAGAAGCCGAGGGGATCTATGCCAATCTGTGTATGATAATGCATTCCCCGACAGAGATCGTACTTGATTTCGCGCGGGTGGTACCCCGAACACCCAAAGCACGCGTATTGGCAAGGATCATCATGACCCCCATGCACGCCAAATTGATGTCTAAGGCTTTGGCGGACAATCTGAAGAAGTTCGAAAAGCAGTTCGGCGAGATCAAGATCCACGGTAGTGCGGACAAAATGTCCCAGACAATCGGTTTTGAGGCCAGTTCCACGATTCCGACCGAGGAGGAGAAGTGACCCGCGGTTATTTCGCTTTTGTGCTGCACAGCCACCTGCCGTATGTTCTCTCGCATGGGCGGTGGCCCCACGGTACCGACTGGCTGAGCGAGGCAGTGGCCGAAACCTACCTACCGATTATCAGAATGATGAACGAACTGCAAGCCGAGGGTTGCCATCCTAAGCTTACGATCGGCCTGTCGCCGGTATTGTGCGAACAGCTCGCGGACAATTCGTTCAAGGATGAATTCACGTCATATCTCCATCAGAAAATCGAAGCCGCTCAAAAGGACAGCGAGGAATTCTACCGATTCAACGATCAGACAATGCTGACGACAGCTCACTACTGGGAAGAATTCTACGGCAACACTCTGGAGTATTATGGTTCCATTGGGCAGGATGTCATTTACGAATTCAGGAAACTACAGGATGCCGGCTGTCTGGAGATCATCACCTGCGGCGCAACTCATGGGTACTACCCTCTTCTATCACGCGACGAATCATTGCAAGCCCAGACGAAGATGGCGGTGCGCAATTACCGCCGGCATTTCGGACGGGAACCCAGGGGAATCTGGCTGCCGGAGTGCGCCTACCGACCACGTTACAATTGGACCCGGCCCGTAGCTGCCGAGGACAACCCGGAACCGTACGCTCGTAAAGGCGTTGACGAATTCCTCACCGAAAACGGGCTGGATTTCTTTGTCATAGACTCCGCACTGTTAAAAGGCGGCAAGTCGGTCGGCGTCTATATTGACCGCTTTGATGCTCTGAAGCAACTGTGGGGACAGTTCCAGGAGCAATATCAGCCCCGTCAAGAGGAGAAGGACAAGACGCCGCGCGAAGTCTATCTGGTCAGTTCTTCACCGGAAGGCAAGAAACCCACGGCGATATTCACGCGCGATCCTGAGACCGGACTGTTGGTCTGGTCCGGTGAGCACGGTTATCCGGGCGATGGCAATTACCTGGATTTCCACAAGAAGCGATTCCCCGGCGGTCACCGTTACTGGGCGGTCACTTCCGTCAAGGCCGACCTGGCTGATAAGGTGCCATACTCTCTGGAACGCGCCATGAGCCGCATTCCTGAGAATGGCGATCACTTTGCCGGCAAGGTGACCGACATTCTTTCCGCCTATAAAGATGCCGGCGGTGAACCAGGAATTCTCGTAGCGCCGTACGACGCCGAACTGTTCGGACACTGGTGGTTCGAGGGACCGCACTTTCTCAAACACGTGGTGCGTAATCTTGCTCAGAGCAATGAGGTCGAACTCACCTTCCTCAATGAACATCTGGAGCGCACCAAGCCGACCCGCGTTGTATCTATTCCGGAAGGAAGCTGGGGTCAGGGGAACCATCACTATATCTGGCTCAATAAACATACCGAGTGGACCTGGCAACACATCTACGAAGCTGAGGACAAGATGTGCGCGTTGGCCCAGCGATGGTCATCGCTTTCTGATAAGGGTGACCGAGAACTAGAAGATATCCTCAAGCAGATGGCCCGTGAACTCATGTTGCTGTCAGCATCCGATTGGCAGTTTTTGATTTCGACCTGGGCCGCCCGCGATTACGGCGAACTCAGGATTGGTGAGCATTTCGCCGACTTCCAACGTCTGGCCGCGATGGCCGAGAAGAAGTTCGACGGACACACACTGGAGCCGGGAGATTGTCGGTTCTTCGACGATTGTAAGAAACGGGATTGTCTGTTTGACGATATCGACCTAAGCTGGTTCGCCGCCGTTGAGTTTCCGGCGGAAGCATTGATGCAGCCCTGAGCAGGCCCGCTCTACTCGCCTATTCAGCCCTTGCTTGAGGGTGCATCTTTTTTGGTTGATTGAAACCAGCCGACAGGTCATGATGTCGGTATGTCAGTCGCCAAACAACTCCAGAAATGCCCCTTCTGTTTCGAACCGATCATGGCCGGAGCCACCCGGTGCAAGCACTGCCAGGCCGACCTGTCTGAAGCCGGCCAAAAGAAAAAATCTCATCTGGCCAAATACCAAACCTTCAGAGTCGGATTCCTGTCCGGCCTGTTGTTCAGCCTCATTCTGGCTTTGCTGTTGTACGCTCATTTCGTCTGGGACCAGTGATCAGCAGTCACTGTCGGCCATCACGCCATAGGCAATGTAAAAACCCTTAAGTTCTTGTTATACTATTTCATTTGGCTGAAACCAGGGCATAGTTGCATGATAAACGCGGTGATAGCGTGAGGATATCAAGAATTGTGGTAAAACTCAGCGACGGAATTCCGATAAAAGAGATCATGTACCGGCTGATGGTGTTCATCGGCCCAGTTGGACGATCAGTAACAGGAGGGAATGATGGATCCGCAAGCATCAATGTTGATTGTCGACGATGAACCGTTCATCAGACAGATTCTGGCCCGGATTGTAAGCCGCGAGGGGTACCAGGTTCGTCAGGCGTGCGACGGTCATGATGCCTTGGACCGCCTATCCGATGCGTCGTGCGACATTGTCATTTCGGATATCAAAATGCCCAATATGGATGGCATCGCCCTGCTGTCGGAGATAAAGTCACGCTACCCCGAAATCAGCGTCATCCTGATCACAGCCTACGCTGGTGAGTTGTCGGTGCAGGACGCTCTCCAGGCCGGGGCCGACGCGTTCATCGCCAAACCTTTCAAGAATGTTGAAATCGCCGAGACGTTGCGGGAAGTGCTACAGAAGAATCCCCGATCCCGCAAAAAGGCATCGGCCGTCATACCTCAGCCGAAGTAGCGCAGAATCCGTGCGCGTATATCTACGCCGACACCTACGTCGGCACCAACCCCACGTCTCTATCATCGTTATACTGATAAGCACGCCGGGCACGAGACGACATAGATGTATCCCCGGGAAAGAACACCGGATGATTACTTCTTCGTCGCAATTACAAGAAGGATTCGCTGACCCTCGACCCGCTCCAGTTCGAACTCGATGTCGTGCCACTGGATCCTCTGTCCTTCCCTGGGAACGGATCCGACAAGGTCATAGATCAGACCACCGACAGTGTCGTAGTCACCCTGCTCATAGTCAGTGTCAAGATAGTCCTGCAGCTTCTCAACCAGCAAACCGGCGCTCACTCGATAACGCCCGTCGGGAAGCTCAGTGAACTCAGCCTCTTCGGCGTCATGTTCATCCTGTATCTCACCGAAGATTTCCTCGAGTATATCTTCCAATGTGACCAACCCGGCTATGCCGCCGTACTCGTCGACCACGATAGCGATATGGAATCTCTTTGACTTGAACTCCTGCAGCAACTCGCCGATTATTTTCGTCTCGGGCACGAAGTACGGATCTCGCAGGTAGCGCTCGATAACGAACGTCTCACCTGCTTCCGGCATGTTGGAAAACAGGTCCTTGACATAGACAAGTCCGATAATCTTGTCGATAGCGCCGTCGTAAACAGGGTAGCGTGAATGCCCGTCCGCGAGCACCAGTTCGCGGATTCCTCGGAAGCTCAGTCCTTTCTCGACGCCGGTGATATCAATCCGGGGAACCATGATTTCTCGTACGACGGTCTGGTCCAGCAGGAAAATCTGGCCGATCATCTGCTTCTCTTCGTCTTCGACGATCGTCTCGCTAATCCCCGCCTCCTCGGCCAGAGTTTCGATAGCGCGCTCGACGATTTCTTCTTTTTCTTCCTCCGACACCGGCGTGTTTCCCTGCGCCCTCTCCAGCGCGCGTCGGTAAATCCAGATGACGGGGTAGCAGGCGACATAGATGGAAGCGATGATCCACAGGTGTCGCAACATATGCGGACTGATGGCACGCCGTGAGGCGCGACGGGTCAGATACTCGACGACCAGAACGAATGAGAGCCAAACCAGGATAAGTCCCACGACGATCAGCGAGTGCGGCGCCATCTCCAGGCGCTGGGCGAATCTCTCCAGCACCCGTACTGTCGCCAATGTTGATACTATCAGCGCCGCCGTGTTGTAAACCAATGCAATCTGGACAAAGGCGCGCGGGTCATCGGCCAGGCGGATCAGAAAGCTGCGTTTGCCTTCGGGTAGTCCCGGACCGATCTCCTCTACGTCATCCGGATCGATGTAGACAGCGCGCGCATACAGGGCTACGAGATAGGCTGTGACATAACACAGGACAATGAGGAGTAAACCGATAAGTTCAAACATGCTTATCCGGCTCCATAAAGACGGGCCAAATAGAACTCCTCCCTTGAGGCCATCTTCTTCTGTTGCGCGGGCTCGATGTGATCGTAACCGAACAAATGCAGAAACCCGTGGCAGGCGAGCCTCAGATACTCTTCGTACCGACCGTGGCCATATTCAGTTGCCTGCCTGCCAGCCATGGCCACACTGATATATATCTCCCCAAAGGTATGGTCGGTATCGTCCGGTTCATCCAGATGAAACGACAGGACATCGGTGGTTCGGTCAATACCGCGAAACTGACGGTTCAGGCGACGGATCATGGCATCGGTGGCGAAAACGAGATTTACGTTCCCCTCGTTGCGCGGCGCCTCAGCATCGGCCACCATCTTGAACAAGCGCATCAGTCGGGTCGACGGCGCCCTGGCCGGAGTCTCCTTATGGATTGACAATCTCATTCGGAGGTCGCCTCCGAATCATCGGACGTCGAAGGATAGACGACACGATGATGGAACGAAGCGATCAACACCTGGGCGAAGGCTTCCTTGATTCTGGCCAGGTCCTTCAGAGTGAGTGGGCATTGATCAAGTTCGCCGGACTGGAATCGATCGTTGATTATCTTCTGAATGAGGTTTTCGATCCGCGCCGGCTTCGGTTCATCCAGAGTGCGACTGGCTGCTTCGACGGCATCGGCCAGCATGGCGATAGCTGTTTCTCTGATCTGTGGTTTCGGGCCCGGGTAGCGGTACTTGTCGATCACCGACGGATCCTCACCCTGCTCGAGAGCCCGGTTGTAGAAGAAAGACTGAACAATTGTGCCGTGGTGTTCTTCGATAAAATTGAGCACGTCGTCAGGAATATCAGCCTCCTCACCTAACTGGCGACCCCGCTTGACATGTGACGACAGAATCAGGGACGACATGGATGGTGACAATGCATCGTGTTTCGACTTTACGCTGAGTTGGTTCTCGACGAAATACTCAGGCACCTCAATCTTACCGATGTCATGATAATAAGCTCCAACCCGGGCCAGCAGCGAATTGGCGCCGATGGCCTTGGCCGCCGACTCAGACAGGTTGCCGACGATAATAGAATGCTGGTAGGTCCCGGGCGCCTCAACGGCCAACCGTTTCAGCAGAGGATGATTCATGTCCGACAATTCCAGAAGCGTGATATCAGTAGTGATCCCGAACAGCGACTCAAAAAACGGCAGCACACCGATAGTCAACAGCACCGAAACCACGCCGCTGACCAGTCCATAGCCGGCCTCAACGAGTATCTCGTCAGTGGGCGCAAACTTGAGGTGCTCGACCAGGAAAACATACAGACCGCTGGCAATCGCGGTAGCAAGCATAATCCGGAAAAAGTGCGAGCGCCTGCGGACCCGTCGGGAACTCAACGTGGCCACCGTTCCAACAACCATAGCAGCAAGCGTGATGGTAAAATCGAATCGGTGCATCATGCCTAGCAGCAATGCGAGCGTCAGCGTTGAAAGAATGCCGACCTCGGTGTCGAACAGGATTGTAACCATCACCGGCAGCACGGCCAGCGGGTAAAGATTACTCGAGATGCCCCATCGCGACAAGAGATGGATCAAGAACAGTTGCAGAGTAAATACCAGGAACAATGCCAGCAGCTTGGGATTGGAGTTGAATATCTCACGTCTGAAGTAATAGAGGAAAATGTACAAACTCGAAAAAGCCGCCAGGACCAGGATCACGCGCGCCAGCACCGGCAGGAAAGCCGCCGGCCAACCCTGTTGGATTGCTTCGGTACGCATCGTGCGCGCCATCTGTTCCAATACGGCCTGTTGTCGCCCGGTGATGCGCACACCATCGCGCACTATTATTTCACCCTCCTCAACCACCTCCCTGATCCTGTCAATTGACGATAATTCCAATTGCAGACGGCGCTGGTACTCTGGAGTGTTAACAGTAAGGTTAGGCCTAATGTAAACGTGCCCGATCAAATACGAGTATTCTACATCCAGAGAGTCCGTGGCGCGACGATGGTTTAACGCCGTCAGTAACCGACCGTTGGCTTCCGCCGAATTGAGAATCCGGTCTCGAACATACACATTCTCTCTCTCGCCCCGCCTGATAAGAACGTTTCGCCCCACGACTTTTTTCAGAGCGGTGCGATCGAGCATGACACCGACCTCGTAGATATCCTCGCGCAGTACTTCTTCGAGCACCGCCACCGTCTTTTTGAGATCATCGCGGTTGAATGATTCAGTGATGGCGTCGCGGCTCAGGAGAGGAAACATCTCGGACAGGCTCGCCTCGAACTCTCTTTCATCTGGTGGCGCGACAAGAGTTGTAGAATCTTTCAGAGAATCGACTGTCGCCAGAAACTGCCTCAGCCCTCTCGTGGCCTCCGCCGCCGCCTCGACATCACAGTCCACCACCAGCGGCACCGTCAGTCGAATCATCTGCTCTTCTTCGTCCAGCTCGCGCTCGGTTTTGTGTACCGTGATCTGGAAGGGGGCTATGACATCCTCACGCGCGATCTCTCCTTCACGCGGCATATCCAGTGGATCGTAAAGGTCCTCGCCCGGGTAGAAGACACCAATCAGCACCGAGGCCAACAGCAGTAAGAGCAGCTTTCTGGTCCGTGAATGAACCGAAGCTCGCGGCAACTGCCGGCTCTCACTTTGGACCTTGAGAACCTTCTTGATGCACCTTTTTATTTTTGGAATCAGCGAGAACATATGGCGAAATTCCGTTTCGCCCTACTCCTTGCGCCTTTGCTTTTCGGCGCGTTCGTACGCCTTTATGATTTTCTGAACCAGACGGTGTCGAACGACGTCCTTTTCCGTAAGATATACAAAGCTGATACCATCGATGCCCTTGAGGATTTTTTGTACCCTTACCAGTCCCGAATTCTGCGGACGGTCCAGATCGATCTGGGTGATGTCCCCGGTAATTATCGCTTTGGAGCTTTCTCCAATGCGGGTCAGGAACATTTTCATCTGTGCACTGGTGGTGTTCTGGGCTTCATCCAGCACCACAAAAGCCTCGTTAAGAGTGCGTCCCCGCATGAAGGCCAGGGGCGCAATCTCGATTACGCCCATATCGAGAAGCTTGCGGATTTTGTCCGGCTGCAGCATATCGTACAGAGCATCGTAGACCGGTCGCAAATATGGGTCCACTTTGGCTCGAATATCACCCGGAAGGAACCCCAGCGACTCCCCCGCCTCAACCGCCGGCCGCGTGAACACGATACGCTTGACCTTGTTGGCCTTCAGTTCGGCGACGGCCATGGCCACAGCCAGGTAGGTCTTGCCGGTTCCGGCCGGTCCGATGGAAAAGACTACATCATGCCGATCGACCGACTCGACATAGCGAGACTGGCCCACAGTTTTCGGCTTTATCGCTTTCTTCAGAGCTGAGGTCAGAAGGTTCTCGGTAGAAATCTCCGAGGCTGGGCCAAACCCGTTTTCCTTCACCATGCTGATAGCGTAATGAATGTACTGTTCGCTGATCGTATCACCCTGCTTGACCCGAGTGACCAGATCCTCCAACAGGCGTACAATCCGGTCGACGTCATGGGTCGCCCCTTCGACCGTGACCTGCTCGCCACGGGCGATGACACGGCCCTCGAAATTCGATTCGATAATGCGGAGGAAGACATCGTTTTGCCCGAACAGCAACCGCTGATCGATACCTTCTACGGGAAAACTGCTCGATTTGTGGTCCACCGGTTCCATAGTCATTTTGTGCGCTCAGGATGACGGATCGGTCTTGAGC
>CBDUZQ010000041.1:0-11663 GCA_965371755.1 uncultured bacterium | reverse complement strand
CCGATAGTGGCAATGCCGCGCGCCCCGCCCCCGGAAAGGGCCAGCAGGACATGGTAGCGCTCACCATTGTCATGCGGGTCCAGTCCGTCAAGACCGCCGATGAGAATATCAGAAGCGGCATCAATCGGTAGGATAATTACAATCAGCGCCGGCAGCAGCCATGTCAACAGAGTTTTCACTTGCCAAGTAGATGCATTGAGCGATTCATTAGGCCTTGAACGACTTACACCTCAGAGGCAACTTAAGGTGTTGATAACCAAAAAGGAACAAAAAGATATCAAGTCGTTGCGCACGCGGAAAGGTCGCCGCGCGTTGGACCGGTTCGCGGCTGAAGGAGTGCGGCTGCTTGAGGAAGCGATACGGCACGATATCCGCCCCGAACTGTTGCTCTGGTCACCGGCGCTACTGGCCCAACGCGGTCATCAACTGGTCGAGCAATTCCGTCGGCGTCGCGTTAAGATTGTCGAAGTTTCTGCCCGTGAGTTGAACGGGCTCTCAGAGAGCGTAACTTCGCAGGGAATCATAGGCGTATTCGATTTGCCGCGAAGCTCGTCCGATGAACTTCTCCGCCCCGAGCTTCGTACAGTACTATTGTGCGATGGGATATCGGATCCGGGCAATCTCGGCACGCTCTTGCGGTGTGCCCTGGCCTTTCGCTTCAACCCGGTGCTGCTGACCGGCAAGTGCGCCGATCCGTATGCACCGAAGGTGGTGCGAGCCAGTGTTGGCGCCATCTTCGGCGTGGACCTTATTCGCACAGCGGCAGACGATGTAGCAGCATTGGTCGGCAGAGGAAAGTTCCGACTGATTGCCGCCGATGTAAATGGTAAGAGCGACGCGGTGAACCTCAGAGGCGCCGGGCGTAACCGGCTGATCTTAGCTGTCGGTTCGGAAGCTGAAGGTCTCTCCGAATCGATCCTGGAGGTTTCGGACTGCCGATGGAGATTGGAACATGAAAGATGCGTAGATTCTCTCAACGCCGCCGTGGCGGCAGCCATAATGATGCAGCGAATCTACCATCACACCATAGGAAAACGTAGCTGATGAAGAATTCAGTGATGGCCGTTGGTCTGGCCTTGTTGATGAATCTGTCGCCCTGTTGGGCGCAGGAAGTTGAGCAGGAATCGAAAGGGCTATTCGCCACCCGTGAGTTGGAGTCGTCCACCTTGCCGGGCAATGGCAACCAGATAGTCATAAAAGCAGCCGCTAGTTTGCAGGGAGAGCTAACCATTTTGGCTACCGCGACCGATTCTGCGATTTTGACCTACACCAAGAGAGTGCGCACCTCGCGCAAGCCGCGAGCGGAGGACTATCTCGATCAGATCGCGGTATCGCTCAGTGCGGCGCCGACCGGATTGCGGCTGGAGATGCGTGCCCCCAATCCCGCCCCGTGGAAGGATGATGAATCCGGCCTGGTTGAGGCAACACTGGAGATTCCAGAGGGCTTTGAGGTCGAGATCGACGCAGCTTACTTTGACATCAACGCCGACGGTCCCTTTATTTCCTTTGAGAATACGACCTCGCTGGGCCGTTTGGATGTGGCTCACATCTCGGAGCGACTGGAGGTGGAAACGGCCAACCGCCGCGTTACCGTTACCGACATCTCCGGACAGATTCGAGTCGTCACTACCAATTCGCGGTTGACGGCTGAGGGTATAAGCGGTTTGACACAACCGGCCATGTTCCGAAATGATGGCGGTGACATTCGTATTAATGGATTCACCGGCGGCCTCAACGTCAAGAACGCGTATGGCCGGATTGAAATCGTGGACTGGGACCCTGATAACGAGAAAAGCTACATCCGATGTACCTCCGGACCGATACTGATTGTCCTCAGCGATCTGAATGCCGGGCACCTCCTGGTCACCAACAAGTACGAGGATATTGAGTTGCGACTTCCGCAGGAATTCTCCGCAGTCCTGGCGATGGCGGTTGATGAAGGCGGCAAGATCGAGGCGCAGAACTTTCCCTTCACGACGGAACTGGTTGAACCTAATCGGCTGAACCTCCTCGTGGGTGACGGCCGAGCCATGATAAGCGGCTCCGTTCGAGGCAAGGGTAACATTTACGTTTCAGCCGGTGAGTAAGGAGCTTCGTTGTGAATAACCGTTGGATTCGATGGTTTGTGCTGATCGGGATAGTCGTCGTGGCAATCGGCTCAGCGACATCAGCTCAGAGAGTGTCAAAACTTCAGTCGGTCTTTTACTACCAACCGGCGGCGTCAGTGTTCGGATCGGAAGCGGCCTGGGTCAATCCGGCCGGACTGTCACGCTATGCGGCTTCATCGTTTCAATTCATGTCGACCTACGACCATGACAAGGTGGCCCGCAGTTGGGGTTTTGTCACCAACCGGGATCGCCTGGCGACGGCCTATCGTAGTCTTTACAATCCCGACGGTGATGACTTCAAGGAGTATCTGTTTGCGCTGGGCATGACCTTGGGAAGCGGTACGCACCTGGGAGGTTCCTATCGTTATTTCAAAGAGGGTCCGCCCGATCTCCACCGGAGGCATTTCTGGAATGTCGGACTGATGGGTGGGCGCGATAAGTTTCGCTGGGCGGCGGTCTTCGAGAACCTCAATCACGCTCGCAACGATGAAGGCCGACGAACCGAAACCGAAATGCGCTACTCGGCGGCCTATCGCCCGATGGGTCGACGGCTCACCCTGTCGGTCGATATGTTCCTCTCGACCGGGACCAGGCTGTCAAATGCCGATTACGTTTACCACGCTGAACTGGCTACGGATAACGGACTCTACCTTCGGGGGTATCTGGATTCCGACCGAAATTTCCAGATTGGATTTCGGGCCAATTTGCTGAGCTATTTTGTGGGGTCGCAGTCTCACTTTACCGATGGCGGCGATCACCAGCACACCGACCTGTATGTCGGCAGCACAAATTTGCGGCAACCGTCCGTGATCCCACCGCGCGGTCGGCGGGTGACGCTCGGTCTCTCCGGCTCTCTGCCTGAAAACCCGTCACGACCGATCATCGGACGCAAGCGCACGCCATTTGCGACGTTGATCACCAACATCTACCGAGCGTCTGAGGATCCATCGGTCGATGAGATGCTCATCAGCTTGCGCGGCTTGTCTATCGGGTTTGCTCAGGCTCAGGAGTTGCGCGCCGCCCTGGTCGATTTCAAGAACCACTGCAAACCGATCACTTGTCACCTGTCGCGCGCCGGCAACATCTCGTACTACGTCGCCAGTGCCGCCGACCGCATTCTCATGGCGCCGGTGGACCAACTCAAATTAGTTGGGTTGAGGGCGGAGTTGACGTTCTACGCCGGCAGCTTTGACAAACTTGGCATCAAGGCCGACATCATGTGCGTCGGTGATTACAAGACGGCTGCGGAACAGTACACTCGAAGCGAATCTTCCCACGAAAACCGCGCCCAGATCAATCGGTTGCTCGACGATTTGTACGATCAGTTGGTAACAGCCATTGCCGATGGACGCACGCTGTCAGCCGACTCCGTCAGGAACCTGATCGACACCGGCCCGTTCAGTTCCCCCGAGGCGATCAAGTATGGTCTCGTTGACGGCCTGAGCTATCGGGACGAACTCGACGAGAAGTTCTTGTCGCCACTACCCCAGATAACATTCAAGAGATACCTCAGAGATACCTTGCTGAACGACGGCTGGCCGCCCCAGCCGGTAATAGCGATGGTGGTAGCCGAAGGCGAAATCACCTCAAAAGGCGGCGGTCCGTTCGGTCGCGGTCAGAGTGTCACTCCGGCCTTGATGAAGCTTGGTTTCGCCCAGGCGATGGGTCACCCGTCGGTGGCGGGGGTGGTCTTGCGTATCAATTCCCCCGGCGGTTTCGCGCTTGCCGGAGAGGACATTCATCATCTTGCCGCCAAAGCTGCTGAGCGCAAACCGCTCACTGTCTCCATGGCCAACGTGGCCGCATCCGGTGGCTACTACGTTGCTATGCCATCGCAATACATCTTCGCTGAACCCGGTAGCATCACCGGATCGATCGGCATCTTCGGGGGTAAGGCTGATCTTAGCGGCTTGTATGACAAAATCGACCTCGGTTTGGAACTGTATACGCGCGGTCGGTACGCCGGTATGCTTACCACCATGCGCCCTTTCACCGACGATGAGCGCCGTAAGTACTTCTCACACTTGAAAGCTTTCTATGGTCACTTTCTTGAGTTAGTCTCCGAGAGTCGCAAGTTGGGTATTGACTCGGTGGATGCTCTGGCACAGGGACAGGTGTGGACCGGTCGGGAAGCAAAACAGAACGGTCTGATCGATGAACTGGGTGGTATCAGGCAGGCGCTCGACTATACTGCTCGGCGGGCCGGAGTTAATGACTACCGCGTCGCTGTCTATCCGGTGAAGCGACCTTTGTTTCTACTGCCGGGGCGATCTTTGTTTCGCACGGTAGCGGGACTCCTCCTGGGTGAGTCGAACGTGGTGGACGACGGAATCAAACTGCTCCCTGATCTTTGCGAGGAAGGCATCTACGCCCGGATGCCGTATGATCTTCACATCGAATAACCAGCCAGCGCGACGGAAGATGTTGTTATTGGACTTTCCCACAAAAACCTATGGGTTGAACAGCGACCTACTCTCTGACATGTACTTATGTGTCAGGTCACAACCACGCTCTAAGCGTGGTCAAGACCTGACACAACGGCAATTGAGATTGCCACAGCCACGCGCCTGAAAGCCACTCGGCCACGAGTGGCTTCGCAATGACGGCTTCTTCAGTTGGCCGGACCGACGTATTTCTGTTGCCATCCGATGCGCTGGAACACACGCACCATCGGCGTCTCCGGCGGCAGCTTGTTGGGGTCGTTCAGGTCGGTATCGTAGGCCCAATTTCTGTTTGGCGGCGAGTAGTATGTGCCGTCCCAAAGGCCGTTCGCCTGTACCGAGTTCCACAGACAGACGGCTGATCCTAACCAGTTGAAGTCCTTGCCGGACCACTCTTCCAGAAAGCGAGGCAGGTTCTCGAAGCCGCCATTGTAGTTGGTACCGGTGGTCTCAATATTGCCGGTCAGGTAAGATGCATTCACGGTCGTATTGGTGGCGATCCGATCGCTCTTGGTCATGGCGCTTTTGCTGTCATCCCACGAGCCGGAAAGGAAAGTCACGGCGTCAGCCATAATCGCGGCCGGTTTCTTCTTAACCGAGTTGTAGTTACCCAGCGTGTAAACAGGGTTTGCGCTGGCGACAGTCAAACCGGCATCAAGTTGCGATCCCGATCTCAGACGTAAGGCCGGGTAGTCCGATGTTGAATCGGCGAAATAGATGACGCCGCTGGAGGGAGCGTAGCCTTGACTGTACATCAGGTCGATATCGAGTTCCATCACGTCAACCTGGGCGTTCTCGCGCTGGTCGGTGAACTGATCCGCACTGAAGCTGATGACCCCGTCGGCAATCATGCTCGCGGTGACATCATTCCAGATACCTCCGACTAACTGAAGAGCCTGACCATCGATGAATTTCAGGGTGGCATGATGCTCGTACGAATCCGGATTGCCGCTGCCGCGGTCGATCAGTTTGTGAGGATCCCCGCCGGCGGCAGCGTTCAGAGGAATATTGAGTGCCTCCTGACCATGTTCGGAATCCTGCACCATGCCCTGCCAGCGGGTTACCGACGAATCATACCAGTAGCTGTCGTCGGCGTCCAGCCAGTTGGCCCCATCTTTCATGGAAACATCGGCGCCGGATAAGTCCTTAACTGTCACATCACCTGAGGCGACGCTGCCTGCACCCTTGCGACCGTGGTATATGCTGCCCGCTGACGTAACATAGCTGTCCATCTGCAGAGAAGTGCCGGTCTGTAACCACAGGTTTCCGTTGGTGTGAACGCGTCCCGCCAGGGTCATAGCCGGGCCGGGGGCGATCTCCAGGTCGTTCTCGTAAAAAACAGCGAACTGAAAAAGTGGCACCAACGCCGTCTGGAACGTTTGTGACAACTCCATTTTGCCGTGGTCGTTTTGGCTCACAGCGACCGAGGTGATTGTGAATGATTTGACCAGGGCGTGCAGACCGGTGAGCGTTCCGGTGGAGAGCACATCCTGCGTGGCCGGACCGTTGTCGGCGGTGCCGTAGGTCACGACGCAGTTATTGATCTCTCTCGTTTCAGTCGGCATCAGCATTGGGGGCACACCGGTGCTGTCCCATTCGGTCTGCAAAGCTGCCGCCGCGGCCTCGAGGCCTCCTTCGGCAGCATAGAACGTCCTCATCTCATTGTAAGCGTTGCCGGCGATATTCACTTCATCATCTGATGTCGATAACGCGGCGATGCCCAACAGAGTCAGCATGCCGACCATCAAGAGCGCAATCAGCGTGGCGAAACCGCGTTCTGATTTGAGCAATAGGTTATTCATATCGAGCCACCTTCCTCAGCTTCCAAGGTTTCTCAAGTAAACCGATGTGGCAAAGTCTCGGTACCGATATACGTTAGCGGTATCCGGCGCTTCGGGGTCCGGACTGTTGGAGCGACCGGTTATTGAGACGAGCACTTCTCTGATGTCATCGACCAGCACCGGCTCGTCAAGGACGGCGCCATTCTTCATCTCGTACTGGAACTGCAGATCGATTATGTTCATGGCATAGACCTGCGGGTTCTGACCCATGTACTGCACCATCAGATTGGGGTGATCGGCGTCTGATGTATCGATGAAAAACTTCACCTGTACCATAGCCAGAACCTTCGAATCCGCGCCGTAACTGCGCGATAAAACCATGGTATTGTGCTGCAGATGAAAGGCATCGGCCTGAACGTGCGTGATCTGAAACCATTCGCCGGTGTTGACGGCCCCTTCGTAGATGTATACCCACATGCCATCCCAGAAGCACGATATATCGGAACCGCATTTCAACTCGGCCGATGGTTGTGGCATGGGCGCCGACAGATGGGTGTCGCAGCCGGCGGAGTGATAGGTCAGCGTGATCGTGTCCGGATTGGTGTTGGAGGGCGCGATGGCCGCCAAGCCCATCGGCAAGTCATAACCGGCCATACGAACATGCTTGGTCATCTCATCGATGGCGGCTCTTGCATTTTGCTGGATGTCGGTAACATCCTCTTGCACGATATAATGACGATGCTGGACCACGTAAGCTTTGAACACCGCCAGGGTCACTACTCCAGTAATAGCCAGGGCAATCAGAACCTCCAGCAGGCTGGCGCCCGTTTGCCGCCTGAGTTTTCTTATAATACTCTTCATAATGACACCTATACCGAATCGGATTTGATGTACGCCGTCAGCGAGTCAACTTTGGAGTGGTTGCGAATATCCTCCCAGTCAACTCTGACGTCGATTTTTCTCAAGTGGCTGCCCGCGTTGGTAACCACCCAACTTCGCGCGTACTCGCCTATAGTGTCGGCCCCATCGGTCAGATTGCCGGAAGTCCGCAGCTGCTCCAGCTTCTGCTGCATGAGTTGGGTGGCAGCGGTAGTATTGTTGGCCCAATCATTGCCATCCAGAGCCACCATAGCCATGTTCAGGAGCAGCAGTATCGACATGCTCAGGATAATCATGGCCACCAGTACTTCGAGGATAGTAATACCTTGTTCGTTATTGAATTCTCTCTTGTGCATAGAACATTCCTTCATTTGACAGTGACTGTACTGTAAAACCTGTGCCGCTGAGTATCAATAGTTGCAGCGCTTGTTTGTGGACCAGCGCAACCCT
This sequence comes from uncultured bacterium, assembly GCA_965371755.1. Lineage (GTDB taxonomy): Bacteria > Zixibacteria > MSB-5A5 > GN15 > FEB-12 > JAJRTA01. Next base: position 4,004 of record CBDUZQ010000041.1, on the reverse strand, counting down.
TTGGACATCACTATGATAGCCGCCAGGGCCGAGACTCAAGCGACTCCCCCGGACCCCAGGAGGCGACTCCTGACCGGGGAAATCCAACGAACAAGTACTGACTCGCCCATAAACTGTAGGGAATTTCCCACAGCACAGCCTGATCCAATAGGCCCCCAGGAACATCGCCGTGATACCGTGAGGGGGATGATCTCACGCAGACTTTGAGAAGCCTTCGGGACGAAAAAAACCAGTGGTTACCGACTGCCCGGTCGATTATACTGAGAACGTGAAACTAACCAAGCGGCTGGGCAAACGGCTTGGCTCGCTTTAGCAGTAGGCGTAGCAGGCTCTTCCGGTAGTGTCGGGCGACCCTGACCGACACCTGCTTTCACACGTAATGTCTGTCAGGCGAGTTGCCTGACAGCACCCGAGAGACAGAACATGAATATAATCCGGAGATAGTATGGCCAAGAATTACAAGATGTACATAGGCGGCACATGGGTTGACCGCCCCAATAAGATTCGCGTCGTCTCACCATACAACCGCGCTCTAGTAGGTCGGGTAGCGGCGGCATCGAAGGGGGACTACACCGAGGCGATCAAGATCGCTCACCAAGCGTTTGATCTGACGCGAGAGTTGCCGTCATACAAACGCGAAGAGACCTGCCTGGCAATCGCAGCCGGTCTTCAGAAAAACCTCGACAAGATAGCCACCATGATGTCGCGCGAGTTGGGCAAGTCGCTTAAGGATGCTCTCGGCGAAGTCTCACGCTCCATTGGTGTTTTCAAAGTAGCCGCGGAAGAGGCCAAGCGAATCGGCGGTGAGATTATCGACCTCGACTGGAACCCCGGCGCCGAAGAGCGTATGGGATTGGTGCGACGTTTTCCACGTGGTGTCATTGCCGGGATCGCGCCGTTCAATTTTCCGTTGAACCTGGTGGCTCACAAGATCGCGCCGGCTATTGCCTCGGGTAACACTATCGTTCTCAAGCCTGCTTCGGCCACCCCGATCGTGGCGCTGATGCTGGCCGAGATTATTGACAAGACCGACCACCCCAAAGGCGCGGTGTCGATTCTGCCGGGATCATCGAAGGAAGCATCGCCGCTACTTGATGACCCGCGCGTGAAACTGATCACCTTCACCGGGTCATCGGAAGTCGGCTGGTGGATAAAAGAGCACTCCGGGAAAAAAGAGGTTGTGCTTGAGTTGGGCGGCAACGCCGGGGTGGCTATCGCCGATGATGCCGATCTCGATTTCGCAACGACTCGCCTGCTCTACGGCGCTTTTGCGGTGGCGGGACAGTCGTGTATCTCGGTGCAAAGGATTTATGTTCACGAGAAGGTCTATGGTAAGTTCCTGCGGATGTTCTTGGCCAAGGTGAGCAAGCTCAAGGTCGGCAACCCGCTGAATCCCAGGACCGATGTCGGCACGATGGTCAACGCCGAGGCCGTCAGGAACACTCTGGCGACTGTGCGCGAAGCTGTAGACGGCGGCGCTAGAATCCTGGTGGGCGGCAGGGGCAGAGGATCGCTCATGCAGCCGACGGTGCTGACCGACGTCAAGAGATCGATGGACGTGTGCTCCAGGGAAGCGTTCGCGCCGTTGGCGATGGTGCAGAAATACAAGAGCTTCAGGAAGGTTGTCGACGAGATCAACAACTCCGAATACGGCCTGCAAGCCGGTATCTTCACCAACCGGATGAAGGACGTGTTTTATGCTTTCAAGCAGATCGAGTGCGGTGGTGTCGTCATCAACGACATTCCAACCTACCGTGCCGATCATCAACCTTACGGTGGCATGAAGAACTCCGGACTCGGTCGCGAGGGCGTGCGCTACTCGATCGAGGACATGACGGAGATGAAGATCCTATCGATGAATCTGAAGTAGCCAGATAAACGCTCCGGACATGTCGTCGAAGCTACGGACAGGCTGCGGGCGCCGGACCATCGTTGAACATGAAGTCGACAACGTACACCAGGTCGGCGATATCTATCGGTTCGACGCCACTGGCGTCAACGTCACCTTCGTCAAAGCAGGGCGGCTCCGGTCCTTCGGTGAACATGAAATCGACCAGGTAGACCAGGTCTGAAATGTCGATAGCCGGATCGCCACCGCTGTGATCGATATCGCCGCGCACGACACAACAGGCACTGTCGTTACTCCAACCGGAGACCCGGGCCATCATACACCACCACGCCCTTCCCTTGAGATAGCAGTTGAAGCAGTGTGAATGGGCGCACGTGCCGGGACATCCTTCGCAAGTGTGAACGGCGCACCAGTCGTAGCACCAGGCACAGGCGTCGGATTCATCGGGATAGTAAGTGCCGTCCGGGTCGTAGCTTTCAATGTCGGCGAAGTCGAACAGTATCTTGTCGCTGCCGTCACAATAGGCGCGGATCTGGTTGTTGCGAGCGTAGAGATTACCGGCGACACCGGTACCATCGAGGTGACCAGTCATATAGATGAATATGACGTCAGGGTAAGTGCTTTCCAACTCGGTCATTATGTTCAGATAAATGTTAATCCCCTCTTCAGTGTTATCCGAGGCGCCACCACACCAGGAAAACATGGCCATGTTGCAGCCCGGATGGCTGTCCAAATATAATCTGGTTGCCGGTACCCACGAAGTATCGCCGTTGTGACCAAGGTCGTCGCCGGGCTCATAGAAGTACGGCGGATCATAGAGATTATCTTCGTTGTAGACCATGCCAAGTCCGCTCATTATCTGGCTGCCGTGCGAAGTGTGCACGTAGTAGATGTCGTAGTCGGACCCGATGGCTTGTATGACGGACGCTGGAATATCAACGAATTCGGCCACCGATATGTGATCGGCGATTATCGCCTCTGCCTGTGATGATGCAGCGGGCAACACCAGGACTGCCCACACCAGCAGCGCCGTCATTGTAATCCTGGTATGTGTGCGAACTTTCATAGATTCTCCTTCTCGCCTTCAGCCGGCACCCCGATCATGATTTCAATCATCGCGAGTCGGTGTATCGGTCCAAGTAATTGTAGACAGAATAGACAATGTGCCTGCCGCAATATACTAAAGCCGCGAAATCAATCAAGCCCTAATCACGACCAGGAACCGCTCGGCTGAGCGGAAAAACAGCGTTGAGCGTGTTACCGGCAAGCGGGACTATCCGTGCACGTCGTCTTGGCCGGATCGCGGTCGTCGCATCCTGCGGCTCCTTATACTGATTGAAAAAACGGTTGCCAGTCGGCATTGAGACGCGCGTTATTAGTGTCACTGGGTTTTGTGAATAATGTCGTCGGTATATCTGCGGGTGTAACTTATAGGAGAATCACCATGGAAAAGCATGTGCAGGTCCTGGGGATACTATATATAGTGTTCGGTGTCTTAGGGCTGATTGGCGCTCTGACCGTCTTTGTTATCCTCGGCATCGGAGGACTCTTCTCGCCGGACGAGGACGCCGCCCTTCTGGTGGTGGTGATTGGCGGTCTCATCGCTTTCATAATTCTCACCACGTCGATCCCGGGTATTATAGCCGGGTGGGGACTGATGAAACATCAGAACTGGGCGCGGATACTAACGCTGGTACTGTCGTTTCTAAACTTGCTCAACCTTCCGTTCGGCACCGCCCTGGGTATCTATGGTATCTGGATACTGTTCAATGATGAGGCAGTGCGACTATTCGGCGGACAACCGACACCTCCACCAGCGTCATACTCGAAGACGAATGGGAAAATGCAGTGAAGCGAAAACTTGTCTCATCCGCCTCACCCTACGAAAAGCAGATCGGTTTCTCTCGCGCTGTTCGTGTGGGTAATATGATTGCCGTATCGGGTACAGCGCCGATTGCTCCCGACGGCGCTACTGTCTGTCCCAACGACGCTGCCGGACAAACCCGTCGCTGCCTGGAGATTATCAAGCAGGCTATCGAAGAAGCCGGCGGATCTCTTTCTGATGTTATCCGCACCCATATCTATCTCACCGATGCCTCAATCTGGAAAGAGGTCGGTTTGGCTCACGGCGAGTTCTTCTCAGACATCCGACCGG
>CBDUZQ010000040.1:0-11723 GCA_965371755.1 uncultured bacterium | reverse complement strand
GCTCACGCCGCCGACCAATAAGCAGAGAATTAAGATCAATAAGCGCTGCATCTTCATACTCACCGACGTCACTATCGGTCGTGTCATCCGACCTGGACTCAGTATGTCTTTCTTATATCCACACCGGTGAAGTAGTGTCTCAGGATCTCGTCAAACGACCATCCCTGCCGGGCCAGCCCGATGGCGCCGCATTGGCACATGCCGACCCCGTGTCCATACCCCCGCCCTTTGAAGGTGACCGATGCGAGTTGTCCGGAGGCATCGCGACCAATCACCACGTCGAACCGATCCGACGGCAAGATCAAGTCCGGATTGGAAGTGCGTCCGACTACCCATCTGATACGATCCTTCTTGAACCGGTAACTGTCCCTGGCCGTTTTCACGATAAGTGTCATCACTCTTCCGCCGGGTGTGCGCTCCGACAATTCAACACCGGTTATGCGTCCGATCACCAGGTCACGACCGCGATCGCTGGACAGGTACTGCTCGATCCGTCCCCGCAACTGTTGCTCGGTGAAGACCTCTCGCCAGGTGTAGTACTTGGACCAGGAGCAGGCGCCGGAGTCTTCCACAGCTTTTAGATAGGGCGTCTCTTTGCGGTCCCAGACGCTTTCGATATCGTCGGTCATACCGCCGCAGGTGGAGTGGTAGTAGGCGTTGATGAACTGATCGTCGAAAGTGATCGCCTGTCCGGCGGTGGCGTCGATAGAACGATTGGTCAGTCTGTTCTCTACCGTTATCCCCTGGTAGATCTGATCCATGATACTCGATTTCATATCGTATTTTTCAGCAGGATACTGCTGCAGGTGAGCCAGGGCATAAGTGCGCGCCGCCACCGCCTGAGCCTTGACCGCTTCGATTTCACTGTCGGTACGTTCTCCGATCTCGGGTGGAACCACACCGCGCAGGTAATCTTCCATGTAAACGATATTGATCAACTGGACCGTTTGTCCTGTCGGCAACAGTTTCATAATGCCGCGGTATCGGTATCGGTCCAGTTGCAGTCGATTGCCGGCGCCACGGGGAATGATGTTGACCTCGTCGAGTCCCTCTCTCAGGGGTGTGCCATTATGGTCCTCAACCGTGAGCGTCCGTCGCTGGTTGCTGATAGTGACCGGCTGGTTGGAGTAGTAAACTTCCTGCTGACCGCCCTGAAGACACTCGATCGCGAACTGGCGGTCGGCCCCGATTGTGACTTCCGTCTGGCTTTCGTCCAGCAACACCCGCACGAACGGCACGCGCATAACGTTGGACGAACTCTCATCCCTAAGTATGGGCACGGTAGCGCAACTGAAGACCAGAGCTACAACCAGTCCCGCTGTTCCGACACGGGCAATCATCCGAACCATCCTTTTCAACGTCATCCTCTTTGCCTTATCGCCGATCCTCGGACATCCCGGGGGGAGGCTGTGCAATTCTCCCCAAAACGGGCCGCGTCCGACTCGCCTTCATGTTTGTTTTCGTCGGCAACGCTTCACTGCGAAGGCAGGCCTCGCCCATCACGGCGTAAGCAGCCGCTTCGACGAAGTCAGCGTCGACACCGAGTTCGTCGACCGATCTAATTGTCAACTCAGGCAGGAGTTGCCCAAGCCGTCGTACAAAGAAGATGTTTCGGCGTCCCCCGCCGGTCAAATACAAATTTATCAGGGTATGGTCGCGGTGCGCCAGCGGTCGCAGCTTGCGAACGATGCTCCATACCGTCAGTTCCGCCGCCGTTCTCATCAGGTCGGCCTTTCTTACACGATTAGACCGCCCAAATGCGATCATGGACTCGGCCATCGCGAGCCCGAATTCCTCTCTGCCGGTGGATACCATCCGGCTGGAAAAGAAGTCGTCCGCCGCCAGGAGAGCGAGCAACTCGTCGTTGACATGACCGGATATGGCTATGCGCCCACCGGTGTCGTGAGGCTGTGAAAACAGGTGGCTGCTCAGGAGATCGCACAGGCAGTTGCCCGGTCCGCAGTCGGCCGCGGACATTTTCAGGGGAGAATCTTTGGCCGGGAAATAGAAGTAGTTGGCCATGCCGCCGATGTTGACTATCAACCGCGAGTGCTGTGTGTCTGCAAACAGTCTCTCCATGGCGCCGGTGGTGATGGGGGCGCCTTCGTTTCCCACGGCGATATCCGCCTGCCGAAAATCACCCACGGTGACTCGACCGGTGGCCGCGGCGATGCGATCAAGCGAACCCAACTGCATCGTTCCATGAATCCACCTGCCCAGCCGTCGGACCTTTTTTGGCCGATGACGTACCGTCTGTCCGTGTGATGCAACCACGTCAACCTTTACTCCCCGGCGTTCGAGCTGCTTCAAATACGACCGCGCCGTTCGACCGAAAAAGTCCCCCAGCAAGCCGTCCAGTTCGATAACATCTTCCAGCGTCACGGTATCGGAGTCGGCCATACCGTGTACCAACTCTTTCAGTGAACGGCTGAACTTCTGTTCGCATCCGGTCAGGTATTTCACACTTACACCGCGAGTCGACCGTCGAATCTTCACTACCGCCATGTCCAGTCCGTCGGCCGAGGTGCCGGAGTTCAGACCCAGCAGGGTCAGCTGCTTTCGGTTGACTATTCGGGGCAGACGCATCCTTCATAGAACTAACGCACGGTGGATCTGTCCAGCTTGAACTTGATTCCCGAGACACGACTTAGCGACGCCTGTAGTTGCCTTCGGTCGACATCACCACGATTGACGGCATCACAGAAGAAATCGAAAGCTCTCATAGCCGCCTCGTAGTCACGGCCGAACAACAGAATGTCATGACCGGCGTTGAAGGCCGCCACCGTCCGTTCGCCGATATTGCCCAGAGCCGCCGCGCCTTCCATGGTCAGATCGTCGGTGATCACGGGACCATCAAAGTCGAGCATCTGCCGCAGTAGCGAGTCAATGATCTTCCTGGAACCGGTCACGATTTCGTTTCCAAATGCTTCCATGCGCAGATGTGTGGTCATCACCATGTCGGCGCCGCGTTCTATCCCGGCCGCGAACGGGATCATCTCGCGCTGTCGCCAGATGAGTTCATCGTAGTCGACTACCGGTGTCTGAAGGTGGGGGTCGGCCACCGCCGCGCCCAGGCCGGGAAAATGTTTGAGGCAGGAGAGCAGGCCTGATTTCCTGGCCACATCGACTGCCTTCTCCACGAATGGCACCACCTCTTCAGCGCTAGCGCCGAAACAGCGGTTCTTGAGACACTCATTGGCTGAGTGCAGGTGGATGTCGGCGACCGGAGCCAGGTTGAGATTGATCCCGATCGACTCCATGAAAGCAGCAGCGCGATAATAGTCCTCCGCGAAATGCTCCAGTTCACGGTTCCTGGCATAATCTGAAGCGGCCCGAAACTCCGCCGGCGCCTGGCGCAGCCGACAGATCCGACCACCCTCCTGGTCGACGGCGATAAACGGTGTGGCTCCCTGTTTGAACTGTGAGCGGATGCGTTCGATGTTGTCGCTGACTTGTTGGTGCGTGGCACAGTTCTCTTCAAACAGGATGACTCCGCCGATATGCTCCTCGGCGATGAAGTCCAGAAAATCGCTCGGCGGTCTCGAACCATCGAAACCGATCAGAAAAAGCTGCCCGATTTGTTTGAGCGTATCCTGCATGTTATCTGTCACCAAATTACTATATTCATTCGTTGTTTTCTATCTAAATGGAACAAACCAGATTTCGTCCTTCACCTTTGGCTCGGTAGAGCGCCTGATCGGCCACCGAGACCAGTTCTTCGTGAGATTTGCCGTTCTCGGGGAAGGAACTGACGCCGACTGACACCGTCACCTTGACCCGTTGGGCGGCCCCGGCATCGATAGAAGCTGCTTCAATCTGAGCGCGAATCCTCTCACCAATCCGTTCGGCCTCGATCCGACCGGTCTGCGGCAGAATAACGGCAAACTCCTCACCGCCGTAGCGCGCGAATATATCGACGTCGCGGATACATGTCTTGATGATAGCCGAGAGATTGCGCAGGACCACATTGCCGGCTTCATGGCCATAGCTGTCATTGAGCTTCTTGAACCAGTCGATATCTACCATCACCAACGACAACGGCAGGTCGTAGCGAAGAGCACGCCGTTTTTCCTCTTCGAGCTTATGTACAAAGAAACGGTAGTTGTATGTCTCGGTCAACTCATCGATTATGGTCAATTCCTCGGTACGTTTGTGCAACTCGGCGTTCTCCAGAGCCAGGGCGGCCGATCTCGCTACTACTGAAAGCATCTGGACGTGTTTTTCTCCGTAGTAGCCGACCTCATTCGACTCGGCGGCCAGCACACCGTTGACCGTCCCATGAGAGATGAGAGGGACCAGCATCACTGAGCGGGTGTCGTCGGCCAGTGGTGTGAAATCGTCGCGGCTACCTATATCGTTGATCGATACCGGCTCACCTATTTTGCAGACGCGAGCCAGTAGTTCGGCGCTGTCGAGATCGATAGCCTTGAGGTGAAAGTTATTGCGGCCGCGCTCAGATCGGGCGCGAAAGTAGCAGTTGCCCCAGCGATCGCGAAAGATCAGAGCGTGACACCGGTATTGAAGAACCTCGCCGACGATTCTCACCACTTCCTTGACAACTCCGTCGGTGTCCAGTATTGAGGCCAGAATACGAGTGTTTTCGTAGATCATTTCCAGTTGCGCCTGCGACTTCTCCAACTCCGAGGTCCGTCTGTTGAGGGTGTTGAACAGCTTCAACAATCGTTTCTCGCTTCGACGCATATACTCCGATGCGTATGAAATGGTCGAGAAGAACACCACCACGAATCCCATCCGCATCGACAAGTCGAACATCGTCTCAAGGCCGAGCGCCTCACGGCTCACCACCAGGTAGCTGGCGATTATGAGTGCCGTCACAATACCGGCAAACCAGAAGGTCAGTACATAGGCCGCCACCGAGACGGTCAGGTAATACAGAAGGTAGAAAGAGGAGTTGATGCCGCCGGTGTACAGGATCAGTGTCGGTATCAAGATCAGATCGTAGATGATAGTCGAGAAGTAAGCGAGTTTCAGGTCAAACCGCCCTTTTGCTGCGGCGTAAAGCACGACCAGATGAATCACAAAAGTCCCCAGCACAATCTGAAACAGCAACTGGTCAGCAGCATTGTGGCTGCGCAGAACAAACCACCCCAGGACTGCCAGTATCATCACCCTAGTCAACAGGTAGACCCGGTCAACTCGTGGCAGGAGCGTTTTATGTCTGTCCAAAAACAATTTCATCAGCAGATTCCGCGTTATTCAGCATTATCGGCGGATTTCTGTTTATGTTGATGAATATTGCGGAAAGACCGTCTAACGGGCCGTTGAAAAACGCCAGAAAGGATCATTCCTGGTGGTGTCGGGCGACCCTTAGTGTACAAGACTGCGTTTTTTGGTGGCTTTTGTCGTCCCGGCTGAGTTTATTGCGGCAACCTGAGCCGTGTGAGGACGTAAACCGTTTGTAATGCGCCACGTTGACGAAAACACGAGCCACCGCTTATCAGCGTATTTCTATGCTGTGGTAGCCGCACTGTTGTGTGCAGCTACCGCGATCATGCCCGCTCAGGCCGCCGATTTCCTCAAAGGTGACCACGTCCACCTGACCAGTCTACACCGAATAGACGGTGACGTTTACGCGGCCGGGGAGAAGGTCACAGTCGAGGGATCTATTGACGGCGATCTGTTGGCGGCGGGTGGATCGGTAATCTGCACCGGTGAAATCACCGGGTCGCAAAATATCGCTGCTGGAGAGTTTTTCCACACCGGTCGCGTTGATGGGTCCATCCGCATGATTTGCAGCGAGGCCGAGATCGAGGGATATGTCGGGCGCTCGGTCCTGTTCGTGGGCAACATTCTGAAAGTGCGGCAAGCAGCTATTATTCGCAAGGATGTCAATGCCTACGGCTCTCGTGTCGATCTGGCCGGCACCGTGATGGGGAATGTCAAAATCAAGGCGACCCGGATCAAGATCAGCGGGCAGATCGATGGTGATGTTGAGCTTGAGGCCGACGAGTCGATAGATATCCGTGCCCCGGCTGTCATCCGCGGCGACCTCACTTACTCAAGCGCGGAAGAACTTGAACTGGAAGCCGCCGGGGTGACAGTGCTGGGCGAGGTCACTCATCTGGAACCGGAAGAAGAAGTCGACGCTGAAGCCGAGGAGTTGACCAACACGGTATTGCGGTTCTCGGGTTTGTTCGCCGCTTTTCTCTTTGGCCTGATACTGATCTGGCTGTGTCCCGCCTATGTTCAGGAGGCATTCGTACAACTGCACCGACGTTTCATGGTTAGTGTCGCCACCGGTCTGCTGGCCGGGGGCGTGGTACTCATGAGTGCGCTGGTTTTGCTGGTGGCGATTATTCTGAGTGTTGTCGGGCTTGTTATGTCGTCGGGTGAACAGGCCGTCGGTGGCGCCGTGCTCCTGATCTTCTCCACCCTGATGATACCGATCACCAGTTTTGCCGTTGTCTCAGGAGGCGTGCTGTTTTATGCGGGCAAGCTGCTGCCGGCGTTTCTGGTCGGGTATGGACTCATCCGCATTTTCAAACACCAGCCTAAGCAACTGGGCAAATGGCAACTGCTGATCGGCCTGACGTTCTTGAGTGGCTTCTTTGCCGTTCCGGTAATCGGGCTGCTGTTCTATCTGGCCGCCGGCATAATCGGTGCGGGCGCGATAGTTCTCGGTATCAAGAACTGCCGTCGAAACGGTTCAAAGGGTATCACCATACCCGATCTTCCCCAACCGGGAAACCCACCGCCGTTGACACCCGAAGAATAGCTGCAAAGGGGCAAAGTCCTCGAAGATTCTTGTGCGCGGCAGACCTCCCGGTCTGCCCGTTTGATGGACATATCCAAGGTAGTTAAGGGACAGACGAGGACGTCTGCCGCCCACGAGAGTGAGTGGCCTAAAAGCCCCCGACGCTCCCCCGCCCCCGTGGGTCCGAGGCGCCCGTCATTAGGCCATCCTCGGTGATATATACCGTCTGCAAATCGCTGTACGCATTCCGTTCTTTGATATTGTGGCCGCGAGCAATCAGACCCTGGATGGTGTTGATGTCGAACCGCCCCTCCTCCAGATAGAGTATGTCCGGCAACCACTGATGATGAAAACGAGCCTGAGCGGCCGTCTCAGACAAACTCAAGTGAAAGCGCGTGAAGTTCACAATCGCCTGGGCTACCACGGTGATGATTTTGGAACCGCCGGGGCTGCCCAACACCATGAACGGTTTCCCATCTTTGAACACCAGGGTGGGTGACATCGACGAAAGCATCCGTTTGCCCGGCTCAATCTTGTTGGCCTCCCCACCGATCAAACCGTACCGGTTGGGATGGCCGGGCTTGACCGAGAAATCATCCATCTCGTTATTCAAGAGAAAACCGGCCCCCGGGACAACCAGTTTGCAGCCGTAGGCAGCGTTGAGCGTATAGGTGATCGCGACCATGTTGCCGGCTGAGTCGCAAACGGAGTAGTGTGTTGTCTGATCCGACTCGCCGGACATGGGAGCGCCGGGGCTTATTTGCTGCGATGGTGTGGCGTGGTCATTGTCGATCAGGTCGGCGCGATGCTCCAAATAGTGTGGCGCCAGGAGTCCGGCGGGAACATCGTAGAAATCCGGATCACCGAGATGTTCGGAGCGATCAGCATACGACAGCCGGGCCGTTTCGGCAAAGAGATGGATATACTCGACCGACTGCGGCGACATGGTGGTGAAATCATAGGGCTGCAACAGCGACAGTATCTGTCCGATACAGATGCCTCCGGAACTGGGTGGCGGCATCGAATAGATTGTCAGTGAGTCGAATCGGAAGGCAATCGGTGTCCGCCATGCCGGCTTGTAGCTTTGCAGGTCTTCGTGACTGATCAACCCGCCGTGCTCCTGCATGCAGCTTACAATCTTGTCCGCAACCGTTCCCTGATAGAAGCCGTCCGGACCTGCAGCAGCGATGGCGTACAGAGTGTTTGCCAGGTCCGAAAACAGCAGACGATCACCAACGCTCGGCGCCTTTCCCCCCGGCCGAAACAGTTCGGCGGTGGACTCGAATTGGGTCAGGTCTTCTCTGTGTCCGGCGATCGATGCAGCCAGGTAATCGTCTACCGGGAACCCGGTATCGGCAAGTTGCGCCGCCGGTGTCACCAACTGTTCCCAGGGCAGCGAGCCGTGTCTCTGCCATAGTTCATACAGGCCGGCCACCGTGCCGGGAACCCCCGCCGCCAGAGCACCGGTGGTGGAAACGTCCGGGCGCACCTGGTCGTCATCATCGAGATACATTTTCTCAGACGACCCGGTCGGGGCGGTTTCGCGAAAATCGAGCGCCTCTATAAGCTCACTGTGACCATTGCGGATCAGAGCGAAACCACCACCACCGATATTGCCCGCCTCGGGATGAACCACGGCCAAGGCAAAACCCACCGCCACGGCGACATCGAAAGCATTCCCGCCCGCAACGAATATTTTCTCACCCACCTGCGTGGCGACAGGCGCCGCCGTGACTACGATTCCCCGTTCATAGTAGCGTGATAGTTCGATCCCCGCACAACCGCATAGTTGCACCAGAAACAGGATCGTTACAAATGTCGAGACAAATGCCGCTGCGCGTGATTCTCTGGAAAGCATAACCGCTTCCTGTCGACCCTCACCGCCTTTCGACGTGAAAAATGTACCCGTCGGGAAAACTGACCTGAAGCGCAATGCCGTCTTTCAGCTCTTTGGCGGTCGTGCGGATCGGTTTGCCTTCCTCCCGGTCAAAGAGGTTGGTGAGTTTGACGCGGGGAGGTTTGAATCCGATCGCCTTAAGGTCGGCCTTCACAATTATCTCTTTGCTGCCGCGCTCGATGCCGTCGGATAGATCACCCGGCGGCGGCGCAACTACAAACATCAGACCCTTCTTCTCCCCCATCTGAAAAGCGATATCAACCGAAGGATCGCTGCAATAGACGAAGGGTACGATCCCCTCACCCTGCAGGACTGTTTCCAGGAACGACAGCTTGGAGTGGTTGCCCCCGGAAGCGATATCAAAGGTGAAGAAATACAGATTCCCCTTGAAGCGTGACGAGGACACACCGACCAGCTTGGCGCCGTTCTTGCACAACTTCCTGACCTTGGAATCATCGGTGGTGCGGATCGAACCGTAGACGTAGGTCGGGAAAGATATATTCTTGTACTGGGCGGAACCGATTCCGTTGTCGACCGTGGTTTTGATTCGGAAATGGTTGGCCAGGATCTTACAGTCTCGCAGTTGATCGTCATAGCGCGGCATCAGGCCACACATTACCACCGTCACACCGGACTTGACCAGATCAACGATGGCCTCCTGATCTGCTTTCGCCATTATCTCCGTCGATGGGATGAACACCAGCCGGTAGTTTTTTAGGGTCTCCCACTCTCGGTTCTCACGGACACCAAAGTTGATTTTGAGACGCATCAGATCGCGACAGAAGCCGGTGGTTGAGTCGTCTAGCAGCCGAGGGACATAAGGGAACAGCTTCTTGCCGGAAATCATCTTCATCCAGTTGTAGAGCCGGTTGCCGACAACAGCCACGTGCTCGATCGACTCCATGTCTTCCAGTCCAATTTCCGCTAGCGCGGTATTGCAATCCCTGACCACGCTGTAACCGTCGGATATGGTACCGTCATTGTGCAAAGGTGCACCGTGCCAGTGATCCCGATCCACAAACATGTAGTGATTGAGCCCCTTGAAACCGGCGGCCAGGCTGGCGGCCAGGTAAAAGCGTCGCTGGTGAGCTGTGATCGGAGCTATTAGTTCCTCGCGCTCCGGATCTTGTGCCTCCGAACCGGAGGTGAACGAAGTGGCGAAGGCGAATCCATATTCGGAGCGGAGAAAACGAGCCTTCATGGTCAGATCGAAATAACTACCGCCCGGGAAAACATTGGTGCCGAGGAAAGGGGCACGATCCTCAGGAATCAGGTTGAATGCCGGCAGGAGGCTGCCCGGCTGGAAATAGAGCGAACGAAAGATAAGCGGTTCGACAGTGTAAGCAGTGAAAACATCCTCAAGGGTCTCCAGGTAGGTCACCAGAATGTGCTGCCGGAACTTCATCCAGTCGATCACTTTGACAAACTGCTTAGGTTCCAGATCGTCGAACTTGCGGGGAGGTTCGACCGAATCAAAACCGCTGTTCTTCTCGCGGTAGGCCGCATTGAGCTTTTTGATGTCGCCATAGAGGCTCTCCAGGAAAGGTCCATAGTGCTCGGCCAGCATCTCGGGATTGTAATCTGCACTGTCGGGTTCCAGGAGTCGACCAAAGGAGGTCTCGTAATCGAGTTCGACCATGAAAATCGGTCCTCGCGGGTGGACGTAATTCTTGGTTGTCTCGATGAAGTTCTTGAAGAAACTTTTGACATGGAACAAATATGTCTTGTGCAAATAGCTCGGCAGGTATCCACCGTCCACGCCACAATCGTCGGGAAGTTTCCGCTCCAGTCCGGCGGCGTCACGTGCGAAAGCCTTGAGATCATTGAAGACGAATTTCGGCAGACCACCATTCTCCAACTGACCACGTACAATCGGTCCGGGTCGCAGAATCACCTTGAACCCAAACTCCCGGGCCAACTCGAGAAATACAATCAAGTCCTTGGAAGGCTCAGTAACTCCCGAAAAATCGAGGTGTTTTCTTTCGTCCTGGTGAACATTCCACGGCACTGCCGTCGAGATAATGCGAAACCCGGCCCGCTTGATTCGTTCGAAACAGATGGACCAGTACCGTTTGTCGATTCTGAAGTAATGCATCTCAACCGAGAACGGTTGATATGTCTCCTTGCCGATAGAGAACTTGTTACCGATTACGCCTAACATATATCCCTTTGTCTTCCAATAGCTTACGTCTCGCTTCCGATCTCGAACAGACCATTATACTACGAAACTCACACCTCAAAGTCAACCTAAATCTCTTATCTTGTTGATTCGCAAGCAGTTCATTCTCGCGCTTCGCGGTGGCAAGCTACTTTCTACGGCGCTTCACGGTGATAAATCACTCTCTTGGCGCTGCGCGCCCGTGGTACTAACAGTTGTGATTGTGGTGGCCGAGTCTTCAGACTCGGCTACAACATGATGTCACCTTGAGCCGAGTGGAAGAGTGCACGAAAAAGCCGGGACTATCAAAGTCCCGGCTGTAATTACCCGTCTCTGTCCGGACCCGGTGAAGTCAGTTACTCCGACCGTTGCGCTGCTCTTTTTCGGCCTGGTTGGCGATGGCGTAGTAGATCAAAAAGGCTATTCCCGCGAATATACAGATCAGGCCGAGGGTGCCTTCTTCAGAGATAACATCCGGGAGCCAGAAACTTATCATCGAAGCCACCCCAATCCCCATCAGCACCAAGCCCCATTTGAGGTTGGACAGGGCCGGTGAGACTATCCTAGGATAGAGGTTCTTGATTCCATCTTCGACCAAGCCCTTGTCGATCAATCTGTTACGCGTGCGTGCGTCGAGGACCATCTTCACGATCCACCCAAATACACCGAATATCACGGGTACTATGATAATTTCCGGGTTTTGCATCATCAACTCCTTGGTCGAAGGTTTTTCACTCTTTCGTCTACTTAACCGACCGGACAGACGCCGAAAAGTTGCGCCGTGAGAACCGAAACTTATGCAACATTTCCTTCGTCTATACTGTCAAACCCTTTGAGTAATGGAAATATGGCCGACAACCATTTGGAAATCGAACGGATCCTGACCGGTGATCACAAAGCCTTTGAGGCGTTTGTCAAAAGGTATCAGCGATTGGTGAGTCATATTGTCTTCA
>CBDUZQ010000039.1:0-11921 GCA_965371755.1 uncultured bacterium | reverse complement strand
CTATTTCCCCTTGACTACAGGCTCCCAATGAGACACAATAGCATAGGTCGTCGAAGCCACAGAGGTTTCGGTCGATAAGGATATTCGCTTGGTTGAAGAAGCGCGAGAAACAGGCTTGCCTGTGGCTGAACTAAAACTGGATTCACCGCTACAGTACGTCAAGGGTGTCGGCCCCCGCAAAGCCGAGGTCCTGGCTAACCACAACCTGCACACGGTGCGTGATCTGCTGTCGTATTTCCCACGGCAGTACCTTGATCGCACCAATGTCGTACCCATCGCGAAGGTGCAGGTTGACCAGCCGGTAACGATCATCGGCATGGTCAAAGCCCACGGCATTCTGCACGGGCGGCGGCGGCGCTACGAGGTAATCCTGGAAGACGACAGCGGTGCTATCTCGCTGATGTGGTTTGCTGGTGTCAAGTACTGGGAGCGCCTGTTCAAAAAGGGACAGATGTTCGCCGCGACAGGCACCGTTTCGTACTTCATGGGTTACCAGATGATCCATCCCGATCTGGAACGTCTCGATGACGATTCATCGCAGATGGTCCACGCCGGACGCATCATTCCGGTCTACCCGCAGACCGCAGAGTTGTCGAAAGCGGGCCTCTCCAGCAAGAGCCTCAGGCGGATCACCTCGTTTGTTTTCGATCACCTGACCGAGCCGATTCCCGATCACCTGCCGTCCACTGTTCGCGGCCAATCGCAATTGGTGGACTTGCACACTGCGATTAAGAAGATTCATTATCCCGATGATCGCGAGCAGTTGGAAACGTGCCGACGCCGTTTGGCATTTGACGAACTGCTGGGTTTTCTTTTCTTGGTATTTCGTCGTAAGGCGCAAAAGGAAAGAGCCGTTAAGGACCATCACTACCAGCCACCCGGGGAAATGCTCACGAAGTTCAAGAATGAACTACCGTTTGAGTTGACGACGGGACAGAAGAAAGTTATCCGCGAGATTTTCGCCGACCTTCAGTCGAAGCATCCCATGGCGCGCATGTTGCAAGGCGATGTCGGTTGCGGCAAGACTGTCGTGGCCATTGCGTCGGCCCTTTATGTCGCCGAGAATGGGTTGCAGACAGCCTTCATGGCGCCGACCGAGATTCTCGCCGAGCAGCATTTCCGTACCTGGGGTCCGGTCCTTGAGAAGCTCGGTTTCCGATGCGCCCTGCTGACATCGAGTCTCAAACCATCGGTCAAAAAGAAGGTGGCAAGCGAGTGCGCCCAGGGAAATATTCAAGCTCTCTTTGGGACGCATGCCCTGATCTATGACTATGTCACCTTCGACAACCTTGGACTGGTGATAATCGATGAGCAGCATCGCTTCGGTGTCGAGCAACGAAGTAAGCTGCACGCCAAGGGTGACAACCCCGATCTGTTGATAATGACCGCGACGCCGATCCCGCGCACCCTGGCGTTGACGATGTACGGCGATTTGGACATTTCGACGATCGATACGCTGCCACCGGGACGAAAAATTACGCGAGCCGTCTGGCGCACCCACGACGCTCGCGACAAAGTGTATAAGTTTATCGTCGATGAGATCGGCAAGGGCGGACAGGCGTATATTATCTATCCGTTGGTTGAGAAGTCGGATCAGGTGGAACTCGAAAACGTCGAGGACGCCTACCGGGAACTGTCTTCGTCCGTCTTTCGTGATTTGCGCGTGGGCATGGTTCACGGGCGGGTCAAACCGCAGGAGCGGGACGAAACTCTCTCGCGTTTTCGGACCGGCGGGTTGGATATTCTGCTGGCCACTACTGTGATCGAGGTCGGCATCGACAATCCTAACGCCACCGTGATGGTGATCGAACACGCGGAACGATTCGGTCTTTCCCAGTTGCATCAGTTGCGCGGACGGATCGGCCGTTCCGACAAACAGGCGACGCTGGTGGCGCTGGCCCATCCACCGCTGTCGGAGATAGCACAGAAGCGGTTGCAGTACTTCACGGGCACCTCCGATGGTTTCGCTATTGCCGAAGCCGACCTGGAACTGCGCGGACCGGGCGAGATGTTCGGGTTCAAACAATCCGGCCTGCCTGAACTCAGGATAGCCCGGCTGTCGGCCGATCGCGATCTCATCGAAACAGCACGAAATCTTCTGTCAACGCTGTTCGCTAAAGAGACCGAACTTGACAGCGAGCGCGGCAAGCTGTATTCATTTCTGGAGAACTCAGCATTTGGTCTAAAGACGGAGCTTGGCGGTGGCTAATACATAACAGCTATAAGCCGACCCGATTTCAACAGCGAGGTATACTCATGAATCAGACCGAAGAAACGTTGAATCCACTTTTTTTCCAGTTGGTGGTGTCCCTGCAAGGGGGGGCCATGCACCAGATGGGCAAAATCGCCTCCCCCTTGACCGGCAAGGTGGAGCGTGATCTTGATATGGCCAAGAGCACAATAGACCTGTTGGGCATGCTCAGGGATAAGACTGAGGGCAACCTCACCGACGAGGAGAAGAACCTGCTCGATCACATCCTCTACGAACTGCGCCTCAACTACGTCGATGAACTCAAGAAAGGTGATCCCGAGCCGGCCGACAAGGAGGCAGACGATACCGCCTCATCCGGCGATGAACCAGCTCCGCAGGAGGCGTCCCCTCAGGCAGAAGATCCAGACCAGAGCAAGTCTGATTGAGCTTTTGTCGGAACCCAGGTAGCCCACATATCGCTGATCAGCCAGACAAGGGCAGCGTCTGGAGTCGGTGCTGGAGGGGTTTTGGCTTGTCTTGAGACCGCATTTCGGTATATTGAAGGGTGATCGAAATGGAGTCCAAACCAGAGTCCGATGCGCAGATTCGTTCGGAAGCGTTGCGCTCAAGGTTGGGCGAGCGTCTGGAACTGAATAAGTCATTGGCGCCGTTTACAACTTTCAAAACGGGCGGAGCAGCCGGCTACTTCCTCGATGCAAACAGTGTCGACGACGTGGCCAAAGCAGTCCGAGCCGCCAATGAGATTGGCCTTGAGTTTTTCGTGATGGGCGGCGGTTCGAATCTGTTGGTATCGGATGCAGGTTACGCCGGCTTGATTATCAGAATCCGGACATGTGGGCTGAGCCTGGAGAACGAAACTGAAATCGTCTGCGGGGCCGGGGAGGAGTTGATGGCGCTGGTGACTTATGCAGCCGATAATTCGCTGTCCGGGCTGGAGTTCGCTGCCGGTATCGGGGGCACGGTTGGCGGCGCCGTCTATGGCAACGCCGGCGCTTATGGTGGTGAGATAGGACGGCGACTGAGTCGGGCGGTTCTGATCGGCCGGGACGGACAACTCAAGACGGTTGAGCCCGAGTATTTCCGGTTCGGGTATCGTGATTCGTATTTGAAGAGTACCCGCGAAATCCTTGTCGAAGCTTGTTTCCAACTCGAAAAAGGCGATTTGCGGTTGATCCGTGAAAAGATTGACGGCATATTGAAAGAACGTGAGGCCAAATTCCCTCGCGCGGCCAAGTGTGCCGGATGTTTCTTCAAGAATATCGAAGACTCCAGCCAGAAGCATGGCAAGCTCCCGGCCGGTCGTTTGTTGGAGGAAATTGGGGCTAAACAGATATCGGTCGGCGATGCCCGGGTGAGTGAGCAACACGCCAACGTCATCGTCAACGCCGGCAGCGCATCCTCAAAGGATATCAGGCGGTTGGCCGATAAATTAAAAGAGAAAGTGTTCGAGCGATTTGGTATAATGTTGCAGGAAGAAGTTATTCAGATCGGCGAGTTCTAAACTCAAAGGAGACCTATCGGACTATTTCTAACGGATTGAATTGAACGCTGTTACTCCTGCCGAGAGTGAAAAAAACAGTTCGGAAATACGTCATTTGGTCTCTGATCACGACGATTATCGTCGTGGTTTCGGTGTGCCCGGCGATGTCGGCCGGTCGTTTCGTCGCCCAACTTTACAGCCCGCCAAGCCAGGTCTCTTCATACAGCGAAACGAGTTACGATTTCTCGGCAGCTCTCTCCCCTCTGACCTTCCCTCTGATCTCTCAGAGGATGAAACAGCAGCCCCTGGTGATCAGGTCGAGTGCCGAGACCTCGTCACTGACTTTCAATACCGAGTTCTACAAACGCCGCGGCCGGAGTCAGTCGCTGGTTCCGGTGTCTGCCGATGCGGGAGAGTACCTGACTTTCCGTATCGCCAAAGGAACCAGGGAGAACTTTCATAAGCTGACATCCAAGGCTATCTCCGATCCCGATCGGAAAAAAGGCGAAGGGGGGCTGGGCATCAGGGTTGCACTGCCCAAGCGCCTTGATCGTGTCTTCGGCGAAGGCGGCGCCGGTTTGAAAGTGACCGGATTTCGCAAGATCACGTTCTCGGGACGTTCCAACTGGACCGACGCATCCAACTCCGATACCTACCAACAAAGCAAGTTCCCCTCGCTGAACATGGAGCAGATCTCGCAGTTCGATATCACCGGCACTATCGGATCCAAGATAACGGTCAAGGTGTCGCAGAACAGCCAGACCGACATCCCTCTATCTAACCGTATCCAGATACGTTACAAGGGTGACGAAGACGATATCCTCAAGACTATTGAGGCCGGCAACACCACCCTTAACCTCCCTCGCACCGCCCTGGTCGGTTACTCCGCCCAGGTGAAGGGTCTGTTCGGTATCAAAATGGCGGCGCAACTGGGCAGTCTCAAGATGACGGCGATTGCATCACAGGAAAAAGGGTCGGCCGATCAACTCACTATTACCGCCGGTGGTGAGGAAAACGCAACTGTTATCCGCGATTACGAGTTCGCACCGGGCCGCATATTTGATCTGCTTTACCCAGGGGAGTTCGACGCAAGAGATTCAGTAGTTGATCTGATCGTCTACGAGACAGAGAAGAGTAGTCAGGATGTCTCCGAAGCGGAACTCGCTATTATGATGGTTGATCCAAGAAACGATCAACTGGGCAAAAGCGAACGGATCAGTGGAATTGACGTCAAGCAGGTGGACAGGTCCGCCTACCAATGGTACAACGATAGTGAACGCAATCTGCACTATGTCGTTTTCAACTCGGAAAAGGGACGCTACAAGGCTCTTGGCGCGTGGTTAAAAGTAAAACGCTTCGAGCAACAGGATACGATCATTATCGGTGATCTCAGCCAGACGGTGTTCGGAGACTCACTGGCTCTGCGTCTTCTTCGCCACAACAACCCGAACTCATCTCACAATTCCTGGCAACTGATGTGGCGTAACTGTTACAGCGTGACACGCGGTATGGAGCTTGAAGATCTTAGCCTCAAGGTGCTCAAGGGGCGTGTCGGCAGCGAACTCACTACCAATGTGTTTGACTACCAGGAAGTCGGTGGACTGACCCAGAACTATCTGGAGATTCTCGGGCTGGACCAGTACAACTCGGCCGACCAGAAATTCCCTGATGGTCGGGTCGATGACCGAGTAGAGATTTACCGACCAGACTGGGGTCTGATTATCTTCCCGGAGCGGGAGCCGTTTGCCTCCGTCAGAACGTTCATGGATTCGAGTAGTAACGAAACCATGCCTCTGGTGGATACCGTGCCGGACGTATACCGATACACAGGTAGTCAGCAACAGGATGCCAGCCTTTATTTCCTGCGTATTTCAACCAAGACTCGCGGCTCGATTATCCGTCTGAACCGCGCCAACATCATTGAAGGCTCGGAGCGAGTCACCGTCAACGGCAAGGCGCTCAGGAAAGGTTCCGACTACACTATTGATTACAATTTCGGCCAGATTAACCTTATCTCCGAAGAGGCTCTCGACCCGAACGCAGAGTTGGCAGTAGACTTTGAATACGCGCCGTTTCTGGCTATCCAGAA
The DNA here is from genome assembly GCA_965371755.1 of uncultured bacterium. Lineage (GTDB taxonomy): Bacteria > Zixibacteria > MSB-5A5 > GN15 > FEB-12 > JAJRTA01. The sequence continues at coordinate 6,140 of CBDUZQ010000039.1, read as the reverse complement.
AAAGACCCTGTTGGGTCTGCGGACTGAATACGAATACAGCAAGGATCTGAAATTCGGCGCCACCGTCCTGTACAAATCCGACAAAGCCCAGGACCGCAAGCCGAGGGTGGGCCAGGAGACAGCCAAAAGCCTGGTGTACGACCTTGACGCCAGCCTGAAATTCCAACCTAATTTCCTTTCCAAGTTAGTCGACGCCTTGCCATTGGTGGAAACGGAAGCGCCGTCGAATTTCAGCATTTCGGGTGAGATCGCTCAGTCGCACCCCAATCCCAACGTCGAGGGGGTTGCTTATGTGGATGACTTCGAGTCGGCCCTCGACCATCTGTCGCTACGCACCAACCGCACAGCCTGGAAAAGATCGTCCAAACCGTTTACGCTCGGCGACGACTACGTTCGGGGCCAGTTGCTCTGGCACACTCCGCGCGACCTGGTCAGGGTGGAAGACGTCTGGGACCGCGAGGCCGCTCAGGGCCAGGGAACGATAAGAACTTTTCGCATGATCTTTCGTCCGCGGCATTTTGAGACTGATACAACAAACGTCGCCGAACAACTGGTGATCGATACTACGGCCAACGACCGTAAATCCTGGGGTGGAATCATGCGCTACCTGCCCGGCGGCGTCGATCCCAAGCGGGCGCAGTTACTTGAAGTTAGGGCCCGTGCCAAAAGCGGCAAGTTGCACTTTGACTTCGGAAAAATCAATGAAGACGTCAACGGCGATAAGAGCGCCAATTCTGAGGATGGGATCGCCACCGGCGGGGCACGGAACGGCGCCGTCGAAGAGGAAGAGGATGTTGGACTGGATGGGAAGGCCGACCATGAAGAGTCCGAGTACTGGGATTATATCCAGGACATCACCGCTGATCCGGCCGGTGACAACTGGTACTTCCTCGATGACGGCAAGTGTCCTCTGCCGGCCGGGCAGTGTGGTAATATCGACTGGGACGACGAGTCGATTCGGTACGAATGGCTAAACGGCACCGAGGGTAACATTAACGACCCTTCAGTTCAGGGTCGGCCGGACGAGGAGGCCCTGTCGTCGTTCGGGTTCAACCAGTTAGATTCCTACTTCTCCTATGTGATCGACTTCGAGTCGGATTCGTTTCGGGTAGATTCATCGGACTGGCCGCGAGATGTCGGTGTCGAAAGACGATGGTGGACTTACCGAATCCCCATTCGAGACTCCACCGCTCTGGCTGAAGTCGTGGATGACGGCGGAATACCGGACTGGGATCAGATAAGCCACATTCGCGTTTGGTTTGAAGACGATTCCGTCGACGACGACAAGTGGGATACGGTGGAGGTCGCGGCCTGGTACTTTGTCCAGTCCACCTGGCAGGACTCGGTAGTTACACCCGAGGCTATGCCGCAAACGAGGTTTGTAGTGGCGGCGGTGAGTGAGGAGGACGGCACCTTCGACCCACCGACGGGCGTTGAAGCCTACGAGGATCGCACTACCGGGGTAACCGAAGCCCAGCGCGGTTTGTTGCTACAATTCGAGAGTCTGAACAATGTCGATACCTGTCTGGCCACCAAAGAACTCATTGCCGTTGACAATTACTCCGGATACCGAAACATGGAGATGTATGTCTACGGTGGTGCGGGGATCAATGAGCCGCCGGCAGGGCAGGATCCGAAAATCCGGTTCTTCTTCCGTATCGGTGTTAACGCTGAGAATTTCTACGAATACCGAACTTTCCTGTACCCCGGCTGGGACGAACGCAACTTCGTCAAGATTGATTTCAATGAGGCCACCGGCTTCAAGGATTCGCTGATGCGGGCGGCGCCCAAAGGTCAGCAGAACCTGATTGATGACAGCAGTTCCACCTACCGAGTAAAGGGACGACCCAATCTCAACGAAATACGCTACTTCGTTGCCGGCCTCGTAAACAACTCCACCGATTCGCTGGAGCGTCTGGATGGGTACGTCTGGTTGGATGAATTGCGCGTGACCGATGTCCGAAAAGACGTCGGCACGGCCGGGCGACTGGCCATAAGCGGGTCCCTGGCCGACCTGATCAGCTACAGTTTCGGTTTCGACTCTCGCGATCCATACTTCCGTGGGATCTCTTCGGCCACTCGCGGCGGCGGCGCCGGCAATCTCGGCAGCGGCTCGTCGTCGATGTCATACCGGTACAGTCTAACGCTGCAGTTTCACCAGTTCCTGCCGCCATCATGGGGCGCCAGAATTCCCATCGGCTACACCTATTCCAAAAGCACCACGACGCCGTTGTTGCGCACCTCCTCGGATATCGTGCTGCCCGAGGAAGTGCGAAAACTGGAGCAGAGCGTTCGGGAAACCCGCAGCCTGACCGTTTCCGAATCGTTCAAGTACAAGGGGAAGAATATCCTGTTTGATGTTCTGCTGAACCGGTTCAACAGCGGCCTTACATACGGTCGGACACTATCGCGTTCCGTACAGAGACCGTACAGCTTCGATGAAAACCTCAAGGTCACGTCCAATTTTGACCTAGCCATCAAAGGTATCCCCCGACCGCCAATTCTCTTCTGGACCAAACCGATTCCGATTATCCGACGGGTTTCTGGCGCCACGCTTGGACTCTACCCGGATAGCTGGAAGCTTTCCGGTAGCTTCAGTCGCAACATCAGTGTGTCGGACGATGTCAACTTTAATCGTCGCTCCACTTTCAAGCGTAACTTCAATGGTCGAATGGATATTGGCTACAAACTGTTCGACAACCTGACGACCTCATTCAAGTTTGCGACCAAGCGGGATCTGTCTGATGTCGATCTTGTCAACCTGTCTTTCAGCGATTTCCGCCTCGGCCTGGAGACGAATTTCTCACAGTCCTTCAGCGGCAGCTATGACCCCAAGCTGTTGAGTTTTTTCGGCACAGCGTTTTCGTACCAGTCCTCCTACAGTGATAGTTGGGACCGCTCCTCTGAATCTCGGCACTCCAAAATGTCACGTTCCTGGAATGTCAAAGGCAGTTTCAATCACATGGCCTTGCTCGGCGGCAAATCGTCCGGAGGTGAACGCCGTGGCCGCGGACGGCGCCAGAATGTACGAGCGGGCGGTGAAAAGAAAGAAGATGACAGCCGACCTTTCTACGACCCACCGTTGGCCGCACTACGCTTCCTGACGGGATGGATAAAGCCCCCCACTTACAGTTATGGACAGTCATACAACGCCGCGTTCCCCGGTATGCTTCAGCGGCCTTACTGGCGGTATCGCTTTGGCCTCGAGCGCACGACCGATGTACCGACCACCGGCCAAAGCCGAGCACCCTTAGCCGGCGAAGGCATCAAGTATGACGCCTCTACTGGTTTTAGCTTCCTGGGCGGAATAAGTTGCGATGTGAAATTCAAGCGCACGATATCACGCGACGTTATCAAGCAGGGTTCGAGACACGAGTCTATTTCCACCTCCTGGCCTGATCTGTCCATTAGAATCAAGAAATTCACGACTTTGCCGCTTCTGAAGCCGATCGTCAACCGAATAATAGATGTCTTTGCTCCCCGTACCGGCTATGCGCGGTCAACCAAGGAAACGGTCGATCTGGATGGAGGTTTCTCCACTCAGAAAAGCGTCTCGATCAGGTACGGTCCGCTCCTGGCGATCAGCTTCAAACTGTTCAAAGCTCTCAGTCTCTCCGGTACAGCCACCAGATCGAATGATGAAAGCGAGAAGTTCAATCCTTCGGACGGCAGCTCGCAATCCCGCACCAGAAGCTCGCAGCAATCGCTGGCCTTTGACGCCAAATACTCATTCAGTGCGCCGGGAGGCATCGGTATCCCGATCTTCGGGAAACTGAAGTTTCGCTCCAATGTTTCAATCACACTCGGTGTCAAGAAGAACGCCAGTAAGACGGAAACCTCCAACCGTGGCAAACAGTATGTGGCCTCTGCCGATAAATCCGACTTCACTTGGAATGCTGTGCTGACCTACTCCTTCAGTCGACAGATCAAGGGCGGCCTGTCCACGCGCTGGCAGGATTCCAACGACAACTACCGCAACCGGCGCAGCCATCTGCGTGAAATCTCAATCTGGACAGAGATCCGCTTCTAACGGCTTTTCCGTTGACATGCCTGACCATTTCAATGACATTGATTAGATGTATCGCCTCAACCAACTGTGCCTGGCGACATTGCTATTTGCAGCTCTGGGACTCTCATGCAGCCAGGAGGTATCGGCCCCACCGACCTTCGACGGTCCGCGCGCCTTCAGCTATCTCGAACAACAAGTAGCGTTCGGTCCGCGCGTCCCCGGAAGCGAGGCCTGGACGAATTGCCGGGCCTGGTACACCTCGTTTTTTGACAGTCTCGGTGTGACGGTCGACTCCCAGGTATTTGACTTTGTTGATCCATATTCTGGGGCGACTTTGCCTCTGGTGAACTTAATGGCATCAGTTGCCGGGCGGCGCACCGACCAACCGGGCATTTTGCTGGCGGCCCACTGGGATTGCCGACCCCGCAGTGAATTCGCCACCGACCCGACGCTGGCCAAACAACCCGTCGACGGCGCCAATGACGGCGCATCGGGTGTCGCGGTTCTCATGGAACTCGCAGTGTTACTGGCCGAGCAACCACCTCCCCAGAGCGTGCAGTTAGTATTGTTCGACGGCGAGGATTGGGGCGAGCCGGGCGATCTGGACTATTACATGCTCGGGTCGCGTGAGTTCGCCCGTCGAGGTGTTCGCGGCAAATATCGCTTCGGTATCGTGCTCGACATGATAGGTGACAAGGATCAGCAGATATATCGCGAGGGTTACTCTCAGCAGTTTAGTCCCTCCCTCAACGACATGGTTTTTGACGCCGCGGCACGGCTGGGCCTCACCACCTTTCGCGATTCGGTCAAGTACTACGTGCATGACGATCATCTTTCACTCAACACCGGAGGCCTGCCGACGATTGACTTGATCGACTTCGATTATCCTCACTGGCACACCGAGAGAGATACCCCCGACAAGTGTTCGCCGGAGGCGCTGGAGAACGTTGGCAGATTAATGATTCACCTTATCTACAATCCGTCACTATGGCCGAAAAACTGATCCTCAAACCGCGTGACTTCCCTGCTGTCGAGGAGTTACTTCAGCGCCCGTCGCTGGCCGCAATTGTCGCTATGGCGCCGCGACCGTATGCGGCGATGGTTGTCAAACGAATCATCGCCGACAACAAAGCCCGTCTGAGAAGCAAAAAGGCGCCGATCACCGAAGCCGATCTTGAACTAGAAATCACGGCGACGATTATGGCTTCCAAAAGACGCGAGATGACCCGCGTGATCAATGCCACCGGCGTAGTTGTGCACACCAACCTGGGGCGGGCGCCGCTGTCACCGGAGTTGTTCGATGAGATCAAACAGGTCGTCACCAACTACGGCAACGTCGAATACGATCTCAGCGGCGGCAAGCGGGGTGGTCGCGGGGCGGCCTGCGAGGAATATCTTTCGTTGTTAGCCGGCTCGGAGAGCAGCACTGTCGTCAACAACAACGCAGCCGCGCTCCTGTTGATTCTGAATAGTCTGGCCAATCGCAAGGAAGTTCTGATATCCCGCGGCGAATTGGTGCAGATCGGCGGCGGCTTTCGGATTCCGGATATCATGAAGAAATCAGGGGCGCGCCTTCGTGAAGTCGGCACAACCAACATCACCACGCTGTCCGACTACGAGGACAATCTTTCCCCACGCACCGGGCTGATTCTGAAAGTTCACAAAAGCAACTTCATGCAAGCCGGGTTTACTGATGAGGTTGACATTGGACCTCTGGTTGAGTTGGGTCGCCGACATCAGGTTCCGGTCGTCAACGACCTTGGCAGTGGCGTGTTCATCGCCACCAGGAAGATCCTTGGACAGACCGAACCGACAGTACAGCAATCGGTCAAGAGCGGCGCCGACCTGACCTGTTTCTCCGGTGACAAGATGTTAGGCGGCGTGCAGGCCGGTCTGATTGTCGGCAGCGAAGTCCTGGTCAGGAAGCTGAAGCGCAACCCGCTTTTTCGCACTATGCGATTGGATAAAATCATGTTCGCGTTCCTGGAACGCCTGCTGTCCACCTATCTCGACGGTGACCAACTCGAGCGCATCAGACTCTGGCAGCTTCTTTCCGTGTCTGAATCGCAGTTGTACGAGCGTGGTCGACGAATCATCGATGAACTCGACCAGCCGGACGGACTGACGGTCA
>CBDUZQ010000038.1:0-12009 GCA_965371755.1 uncultured bacterium | reverse complement strand
TACAGAATAGACACTTCCATGCGAATAGTGGCGCCATCGGATGACAGCACGACCAAACCCTCTTTGTTTTCCTGAAGCTGGGTTTTGTACACAAATATGCTGTTCCAGGGCAGGTGCCAATTGAACCCCTCCTGGTAGATTTTACCGAGTTCTGTTCCCCCGGCAAATTTGTAGTAGAAAACCCCGCGGTGCCCCGAGGGTACCTGGGTACCACAGCCGACCTGGCCGAGGGCAAACGCTGCAACCAGGATCAGTGGCAACAGTATGCGGTGAGTTTTTGACATAGAACCTCCTTGTTATTTTGTTGCTCTTAGATACTGTCTTATTCTCATTGCTGCAAGTACCCAGCGGTTTTATTTATATTCAACAAAAATCGGGGTGGACGCAATAATGAAATCAGTCAGCGAGCCTGCGAGTTGCCGGGTTTGCAGCCGCTACTGCGTGCGGTACGGGACGCACCAGATGCCACCGGGCCGGTCGACAAACTGAAATTCAAAGAAACAGATGATATCCCAGATGCGATTGGTGGCCGAGGGAGTCTGGATGGTGTCCACATAGTGGGCGACATCGGGTCGATGCATGTTGCGGTATATCGGGCCGTCACTGGTCTCGGCGGCAATCTTCTGATAGATGGAGTTGGAGCCAACGTCCTGGCTTTCTATCACCAGCCGGTCGCCCTTGGTAACGCGCTCAATGTCCTGCAGCAGCATATACGATCCATCAGTGCGACCTGGAAAAGTGTCCACCGTGATCGAATCCACAATATCATCATCACCCGTGTGTTCTGTCGACACATACATCATGTACTGGAATCGCTGGAAGCGCTCTCCGTCGCCGCTGAAAACATCGCCGTTGGATTTAGTAATGTCCATGCCGGCATCGCGGGGTATGCCGCCGTTGTAGCCGTGCATCAGCCATCCGGCATAGGCGTCACGGTCGCTACGGAGTCGCAGAAAGTAGGCGGAGCGATGCAACACTCGCTGCTGGTATCGAGGATAGAGCGGCGTATCGGCCGAATCGGCCAGTATGCGGATATAGAAAACGTCCTGAACATCGACCTCGGCATCGTCCACGATACCGAACGGAGGTCCGAAATCCTTCTCGACAAAATAGGACGGAATGTCGGTGAAATACTGTCGTGAGACTGAATCCAGAACATCTCGAAAAACTATGCCCTCTCGGCCCGGTTTGGTGTACGGTTCTTCACGCACGATACCGTCGGTGCGAAAGAGATACCTTCCGTCCTCGTTGCGCTGGATGTAGTCAATCAATTCGAAATGATCATTAGTGTCCTCCACCGTCGGCTTGCTGCCGCAACTTGTTTGAAGCAGAGCAACCACTGTGAAGCCAAGGACTGCAAGAAGAGAAGCGGCACTGACAATTCGTCGGCTGTTGGCAATCGTGTTTTTTTTCATAACTGACTTCTGTCGTCGAACGCAATTCACTTGCGCCGACGGTTCTTTTTCATTTCATCCTTTATACGTGCGATCTCGTCTCTCAGAAGTACGGCGGTCTCAAAATCCAGGTTGTCGGCAGCCTTCTTCATTGCCTTCATCATGAACCCCATCTGATCCTCCCGGCTCATCTGCGCGAAGTTGGACGGTTTGTCGAAAGTTTCCTCCTCCACCGTCCTGGTGTCGGCAAACTGGGTGGAGCGAAGAATCTCGTCGCGTGTCTTGAAGATAGTCTCAGGATTGATATTATGTTCCTGGTTATAGGCAAGCTGTTTCTTGCGGCGACGGTCGGTCTCGTCGATAGCCTTGCGCATGGAGTCGGTGATTTTGTCGGCGTAAAAAATAACCTCGCCGTTCTTGTTACGCGCTGCCCGACCGGCTGTCTGAATCAGCGCGCGCGCCGAACGAAGGAACCCCTCCTTGTCGGCGTCGAGAATCGCGACCAGCGACACCTCCGGCAGGTCGAGACCTTCGCGCAAAAGGTTCACGCCGATCAACACATCGAACGCCGCCAGGCGCAAATCCCGAATGATCTCAGTACGGTCTATAGAGGCGATCTCGCTGTGCAAGTATCGCACGCGAACCCCGGCTTTGCTGACGTAATCGGTCAGCTCCTCGGACATGCGTTTGGTCAGCGTGGTGACCAGAACGCGCTCCCCTTTCGCTCGGCGCTGCTTGATCTGTTCCAGGAGATCGTCGACCTGTGTCCCCAGCGGTTTGACAGTGACAATCGGGTCCAGGAGTCCGGTTGGTCGGATCACTTGTTCGACGATGACGCCTTCACATTTCTCCAGTTCATAATCGGCGGGCGTGGCGCTGACAAAGATACGATGCTTGATCAGGTTCTCGAATTCCTCGAAGTACAGCGGACGATTGTCCAACGCCGACGGCAACCGGAACCCATGCGCCACCAGGACTTCCTTGCGGCTGCGATCACCGGCGTGCATCGCTCGCACCTGCGGAATAGTCTGATGTGACTCGTCAATTATGGTGAGGAAGTCATCGCCCAGAAAATCGATCAGCGTAAACGGCCGCTCACCCTCTTTGCGATTAGTTAGATGCCGCGAGTAGTTTTCGATCCCCGTGCAATAGCCCAATTCGCGCAGCATCTCCAGATCATATTTGGTACGCATCTCCAGCCGCTGTGCTTCCAGAAGCGAGTTGTTGGCGCGAAATTCCTCAAGACGCACGGCCAGTTCTTCTTCGATCAATTTGATCGCAACATTGAGTTGCGGTCGACTGGTGATAAAATGCTTGGCCGGATATACGGCCAGCTTCCTGCGGTCGGACAGGATTTCGCCGGTCAACGGGTTGATCTCAGAGATGCGTTCGATCTCGTCGCCGAAGAACTCAATGCGGTAGGCGTTCTCGTGGTAGGCAGGGATCAACTCGATAGTGTCGCCGCGCACTCTGAAATTACCACGGCTGAAATCGATATCGTTGCGATTGTAATGAATGTCGATCAGCTTGCGGATGACCTCGTCGCGATCACGTTCCTCCCCGACATCCAGAAGCATGAATTGCCGCTTGTATTCCTCCGGCGAACCGAGTCCGTAGATACACGAAACCGAGGCCACGATAATGACGTCGTCGCGATCCAACAGCGAGGCCGTGGCGCGCAGACGCAGCCGGTCGATATCTTCGTTGACCGCCGTGTCCTTCTCGATAAAGGTGTCGGTAGTGGGGAGGTACGCTTCCGGCTGATAGTAATCGTAGTAGCTGATGAAAAACTCAACGGCGTTGTTGGGGAAGAAGGCCTTGAGTTCGCCGAATAGCTGCGCCGCCAGGGTCTTGTTGTGCGACAGCACTAAAGCTGGCCGGCCCCACTGCTGGATGACGTTGGCAATGGTGAACGTTTTGCCCGAACCGGTGACACCCAGCAGCGTCTGATGCTTGCGGTCCGAGCGCAGTCCCTCGACCAATTCGGCAATTGCCTGTGGCTGGTCGCCTTTGGGGGCGAAGGTCGACTGCAACTGGAAGACACTGGGTGCGCCGGTTTGTTTTGACGCTTCGGGTCGTTGGTTTATTTGATCAGTCAGACTCATCCACCTGTTAAAACGTGCAACCTTGCAATATATCCAAAAGTTTCATATCAGCAATGACAAAACGCAGGCTCGCCTGTTGTTCGCGCTACGCGCGTCAAGTACGTCCCACCGAGCGGAGTCGAAGGGCGACCTATTCCCCTCTCGAGAGGGGTGCCCGGAGGGCGGGGTGTGTTCTTCGAACTGTCCGCTAACCTGACGTGGAGGACCTACGGCGCCACCCTCAACGCATACAGCATACCTTCAAACGTACCGACGAACAGGATGTCCTCATGGCTCCCAATGCCGCGAATGCGACCGTCCAACTTAAACCTGAAACCGAGGCTACCATCGGAGGCCCGATATCCCGCCACTTGCCCGGTAGTTGAGCCGACGACCGCGTTGTCGCGCCAAATGTGGACCCTCGGACTGTACCAGGCGGCCTTTGGATTGAGATCATCCAACGACACACTCCAATATTCGCGGCCGTCGAGAGGGTCGATCGAGATAACCTCCCGTACGTTCTTGCCATCCTGAGCGGCCAGGAAAATCAGACCGTCGTGCAGAAAGCTCATTTCCCGTTTCGGTGTCATTTCCAGAAGCTGATCGCTGATGGTATGACCGTCGGATGCGCCCACGTAGACCAACTGCCCCTTTTCGGTTCCATATACGACCGTACCTTGAAGCAGAATAATCTGAGTCGTTACCTTAGCCTCGACAGGGTGTGTCCAGACCAAATCTCCTGATCGGCAGTCCAGGGCATTCAGTTTTTGGTTGTTCCCGTGGAAGATTACAAGATCACCGTGAATCAGAGGATTGGACTTGCCCCTTTTTGGCTTGGGTCTGTCGATAAGAGGGCCTTCGACCGTGCTATCGGCCGGTGGCGTCCCATCGAAGGTCCAAATGGTGTCTCCGGTTGCGAAATTAAGCGCCAGCATATGACCTGCATAGCTGACGATGTAAACCAGACTGTCTCGCGCGACCGGGTCGGAAGGGGCGCCGTGCCTAACCCGCATCTTCCAGAGCAGTTTGCCATCGTGCCGATTGAGCGCGTAAAATGCCCCTCGATCATTCCAACTACCTTCATCAGTCCCAAAATATATCGCATCGTCGAGAATCAGCGGGTTACTATGAAACTGACTGGCGCCGTCGGTGGATACGTCGTAGCTCCAGCGCAGCTCGCCGCTCTGGGCATCGAAGGCATAAAAGACACCGGCGCACGAGCCTACATGGACGTTCTTGCCTGCGACCGCAGGGGCGACGAAGATTCAGCCGCCGGTGTCAACGCTCCAGAGAGTATCAACTTCCACTCCCCACAGCGTCATTGGGAACATTGTCCACAAGATGCCCAGGGCGACCAAAACCGAAGCTGACTTTTTCATGAGCACATCCTCCTGCGTTCATAATAGCGCAATGGGGTCGAGGATAGAAGCAAATGTTTTGGCGGCTACGGCCAGCGACTGGGTGGCACCCTCAAACTCGTTTGGGGGTGATAAATCACTTTCTCGCGCTTCGCGCGTTTATAACCTCACCCTGAGCACCTACTAACCTCACTCTGAGCGACCACCACCCGTCACCCTGAGCGGAGTCGAAGGGTCGTCGATCTTTCTTTGGTACCCCACCTATAGCGTAGCGACAGGTGGGATCCCCAAGCTCGAACATGAAGAATCCCACCCGACGCCGGCGCTCTGGGTGGGGTACCGGAGTTAATGGATGGGGCAGATGTGGACATCTGCCGCCCACAGCAATACAGAACTGGATGCCGGATCAAGTCCGGCATGACAGACAAGCAAGTTTGACCGTGTCACACGACGGGACACGAAACCCGGACGAACGTCCGGGCCACCGGCCATCGACCGACAGGCGGCAGCCCTCCTCAATGGAACCCAGCCAACCTTCGATAGTTTAAGGCTTTGGAAATGGCTGAACAGCGATTTACGACCGAGCCAGATTAGCCTTGACTTGCTACGCTTTTGTGTTACTTTGCGTGGCTTAAACTGAAGCTGGTTAACAACTTCTACTATTGGAGGATCGATGTACGCCGTATTTCAGATTGGCGGCTTTCAATACACGGCCGAAGAAGGCGTCACCGTCCAGGTGCCGCTGATGAAAATCGACGATGGCGCGAAGTTCGATATCGAAGAAGTGATGCTGATATCCGACGGCGACAACTCCCAGGTGGGACAGCCGTTCGTTGAAAATGCCAAGATCGAAGCCGAGGTGGTTGGTCGTGGCAAAGCCGATAAGGTGATCGTTTATAAGTACAAAAAGCGCACCAAGTATCGCCGCACGGCTGGCCATCGCCAGGATTACAGCGAGATCAAGATCAACAAGATCGTAGCGCCTCAGGCGTAGCCAATAGGGGTATTCTTGAAAGCGAGAGCACGGACAGCTCTGCTTCTTCTGATGGCTCTGGCGATCCTGACCGGGTCGGCGGCGGCGCAGCAGTACACGGTGGTCGACATCGAGGTGGTCGGCAATCGCGCCGCCAGTCGGTCGCTCATCCTGGGGGTCTCATCGCTTGAGAAAGGGGAGACGCTGGTGGCGTCGGAGGTCAGCGAAACCATCCGCAGACTTTATGGTTTGGGGATATTCTCCGACGTTCGTGTCGATGCTGAACCGGTCACCGGCGGGCTGAAGCTGTATATTGTTGTCAAGGAACTTCCCAAACTGACCGGCATCGAATTCGAGGGCAACAAGAAGGTCAGTACCAAAGACCTCAAGGAAGAACTGGTCGATATCGGCGTCGGTGGCTACATCTCTCCCTATCTCATCGGGGACAAGAAAAACAGCATTGCTGAGCTCTATGCCGAAAGGGGCTACTTCCAGGCCGAGATTACGCACGAGTTGAAATACAACGAAGACTCCACCGAGGCTTCGTTGACCTACAAGGTGGATGAGAAGTCCAAGGTCAAGGTGGAGAAAGTCATCCTGACCGGCAACGATCGGGTCAAAGCTAACGACATCATCAAGAAAATGCGCAACCGCAGCCGCGGATTTCTGAGGACCTCCGACTTCGCCCAGGACAAGTACGAAGAGGATCTGACCAAGATCATCGATGAGTACCACAAAAGGGGCTTCATCGACGCCTACCTGGTATCCGACTCCATCGCTATCGACAGTTCACGTAACCGCATGACGATTTTCCTTGATGTGTACGAGGGGCCGCGCTACTATTTCGGCAAGGTTGATTTCAAGGGGAACGAGGTCCTGAAGACACCTTTGTTGGAACGGAGGATGAAGTTCAAGGAGGGCCAGGTTTTCGATCTTGAGAAGTACGACAGATCAATCGAAGAGTTGTACACCATCTACTACGAGATCGGGCACCTTCACATGCGCCTGGCTGATTTGCGCACAACCCGAGAAGATTCCATTGTGGACGTCATGTACGACATGGCCGAGGGGTTGCCGTCGCATATCAACATGATCAAGATAGTCGGCAACTACAAAACCAAGGAACACGTCATTCGCCGCGAGCTCAAGATTTACCCCGGCGAGGTATTCAACCAATCCATGCTGATCCGGTCGATTCGGGATGTTATGGCGTTGAACTTCTTTGAATCTGTGATCCCCACACCGTTGGCTCTTCCCAATGGCGATGTCGATATCGAGTTCGATATCACCGAAAAACGGACCGGTGAGATCATGGCCGGCGCCGGATACAATAGTCAGGACAAGCTGGTCGGCAATGTGGGGTTGGGCATTCCGAATTTTCGCGGTAACGGTCAGAACGTCTCGCTCAGTGTTGAGTTCGGCCGCCGCCGCAACTCGTTCTCATTGTCGTTCACGGAACCCTGGATGTTTGGTCGTCCGACGCTTTTTGGCGCCAGCATCTTTACGGTTAATCGCCGCTGGTTCGATGATTACACTGAGGGTCGCCAGGGCGGTTCGATTCGGGTCGGACGACGTCTGCGCTGGCCGGACAACTACTTTCGTGTCTATACTTCGTACCTGCTCGAGCGCAACCGTTTCTTTGACTTTGACGATGCCTTCGAGGCCCGCAACTCGTACAAGGCATCATATCTCTACCGTGGCCCCACTCAGGATATTCTGTTGAAGCAGGATTACTACGGTCCGTATCCCGGAGCCGTGACTTCTTATAACGAAGAGTGGCGCTCAGCATCGCGCCTGGCGGTGAATATCACCCGCGACTCACGCGACTTGCCGCAGTTTGCTACTTCCGGTTCGAGATTCTCGTACACCTTCGAGAACACCGGCGGTCTTCTCGGTGGTTTTTGGCACTACCAGAAACACTCGCTCGAGGTGGCTAAGTTCTTCCCACTGTTTTGGGGTTTGTCGCTGGCCACGAAGGTCGAGTATGGGGTGGTCACATCGCCCTCCGGGGATGACCACATCCTGCTCACCGATCGCTTCACTCCCGGTGGGACTGATTTCGACGGTGTTGTGCGCGGTTACGACGGCGGTGACCTGACTCCGGACTCGCTGGTGACGCAGTCGGATACCTCTTTCTTCTACAATGACCCAACCGCCATCCTCGGTATCGATCCACCCGATGATACCAGTTTTACCAGCTTCCGAACGCGGGTGCGCGGCAAGTACATGATCGTGGCTAATATGGAAATCCAAATCCCGTTGGTGCAGCAGCAGATCTACGGGCTGATTTTCTTTGATGCCGGCAACTCCTGGTTGCACCGTCGCGATATCAAGCCGATTACCGGCCTGTATCGCGGGGTGGGGTTGGGATTCAGAATCACCGTGCCCGGTTTGGGGACACTGGGGTTCGATTTCGGGTATGCTCTGGATGACTTCCAGGGTGAAGGGCGCGGCTGGAAACCGCATTTTCAATATGGCTCTACTTTCCGATGACAACAAATCAAAGTATACAGGAGATAGGTATGTTCAGAATCAGTCATTTGCTAACGGCCCTGGTGGCTGTTCTTGTAGTCGCGTTCTGCCTGGCGCCGGCGGTCTCGGCGCAGGGATCGAAAATGGGGTTTGTCAAGGAAGATCGATTACAGCAGGAGTACAAGGGTTGGCAACGCGCCCAGGAAGATTGGGAAACGGAGTCCAAGGCATGGGAGGATGAAGCAGTCTCCAAACAACAGGAACTCCAGGAACTCACAGAGGAGTTTGAGAAGCAGAAGTTGATTCTTTCGGAGGAGAAGAAACGCGAACGCGAGGCTGCAATCAATGCCAAGAGAGAGGCGCTGGATGCCTACACCCGTCAGGTGTTTGGTCCCGGCGGTACGGCCGAACGCAAACAGTCGGCACTCTTGCAGCCGATCCTGGAGAATATCCAGCAGGCCATTGAGGAAGTCGCTATCGAGGGCAACTTCGATGTCATCTTCACCCTTCAGAGCATTGCCTACATAAAGGATTCGTACGACGTTACCGATGAGGTTTTGAGTCGTCTTGAAGAAATCGAGTGACAAAGCCGCTCTGACTCTGGGAGAGATCGCCCGTCTTACTTCGGCTAAGCTGGACGGCGATCCCGATGTTACCATCACGGGCGCGGCGCCGATTGAATCTGCGTCCGAGGGTGACATTACCTTTGTTGCCAACAAGAAGTATCTGAAGCATCTGGAGACTACAGGTGCTTCGGCTGTCGTACTCGACCCGAACAGCCCATGTGAACGTTGCGCCGCGCTGCGGCACGAGAATCCCTACCTTACTTTTGCCTGCGTTCTCGATCTGCTATATCCCGACAAGGCGCTCACGGATACCGGCGTTCATGCGACCGCAGTGGTCGAGGATACGGCCCAGGTGTCTTCCACTGCCGGGGTTGGTCCACTGTGTCACCTTTGTGCCGGTGCAGTCGTCGGCAGCGGTACTCAACTGGTGTCGTCGGTTTATGTCGGTCGGGATGTTGTCATCGGTGACAACTGTCTGATCTATCCCGGCGTGCGCATCATGGATGGTTCGCGTATCGGTAACAACGTCATTGTTCACTCCTCGACCGTAATCGGCTCGGATGGGTTCGGATTCGCCGAGTCGGAATCCGGGCTGAAGAAAATCAAGCAGGTGGGGTCCGTCGAGATAGGTGATGACGTTGAAATCGGGTCCAACTGCTCGATTGACCGAGGCGCCCTGGGACCAACTCGGATCGGCAAGGGAACCAAAATAGACAACTTGGTGCAGATTGCCCATAATGTAGAGACTGGTGCGCACTGCATTATCGTATCGCAGGTTGGCATCTCCGGCTCGACCAAGCTTGGCAATGGTGTCGTTCTGGCCGGACAGGTGGGGATGGTCGGTCACATACAGATCGGGGATGGCGCCCGCGTGGGGGCTCAGTCGGGGGTGTCCAAGTCTGTCGAGCCGGGCCGAACGGTTTTCGGTTCGCCGGCTCGGGACATCGGTTTGGCGCGCCGGATCGAGGCCGCTCTGGCACGGCTGCCTGAGTTGCTAAAGCGAGTTCGCAAGCTGGAGGATGAACAGTCGCGTTAATCAGGTGCTGAACTGTTCTTCGATGGCGGCGATCCTGCGCCAGTTTTTTTCCATTTGCTCCACCAACAATAGCACCTGGTCATGGTTCTCGCTTTCGCCGGCGGCACGAACCGACTGAAGGAGCTCCCACTGCTGCCGATTGATCACTTTCCACTCGGCGATGCGACGACCCAGATCGCCGGCGGTGTAGTTCAGTTCTCGCGACAACCGTCGCAACTGCGGGTTGTTGGCCTCAATGCGTACCCTCGAGGCCAGGTCGCCCATTGCCATCTCCCGCACATGATTCTGAAGAACGTCGAGCGAATCCGAGATCCGTATCAGCGGATATATGTTTACGATTCCGATAGCTGTGATCGCGGCTACCGCCGCCGATATCATGTAGGGAATCAGGGTGAGGATCGCGATTTGGAATGAACCGCTCACCTCGCTGAGAAGAGACTCGTCGAACAGATCGTTGAAGTAGATGATGACTGCTGCCGACAGAGCCACGGCCGAAACGGCCATCAGCCATATCGTCGAATAGAAACCGGCGCCACCGGGGTAAGGTCGATGAGTTCGGACCGTCAGGTCTTCCGACATCCAATTTCTCCACTGCGATAATCACCATATGGACGCATACTGATTGTAAGCACTGCTAAATCTGTGCCGCGTAGAAAACTTTTCCAGCAGGCAGACGCTCGCGCCTTGGTACGCATGGGACTAGGGTAGAAATCGGCCACTGCAGAGCGATTTGCCGAGGTCACAAAAGAGCCCCGCAGCCGGTTCTGCTGCGAGGCTTCTGCACAAAGATGTTCAGAACTTGATCAGAAGGGAAGATCATCGTCATCGGACGCTTCGCCGGCCGGTGGGGGTGGCAAGTCCGGACCCGGTTGGTCTGACGGCCCTGCTGATCCACCGCCGGAATCGCCGCGACTGCCGAGGAACTGGAAATCCTCCAGCACGACCTCGGAGATGTAACGCTTGTTGCCCTCCTTGTCATCATAGCTGCGATTGGAGATTCGCCCCTCGACGTAAATCTGCTGGCCTTTGGTCAGATACTCTTTGACCACCTCAGCCCGTTTTCCCCAGACGACGATATTGTGCCAGGTAGTTTCTTTTTGCTTCCCACCATCCTGCCCCTTCCACGTTCTGTCGGTGGCCATCGTGAAGCTGGCCACGGCTGAGCCGGATTGAGTATACCGCAACTCCGGATCCTTGCCGAGTCGCCCAACTAAGATCGCTTTGTTTACACTCATGATTCCCTTCCGTTGATTTTGATGTCAAATAGCCTGGTCTAATATATGGGTGAGCGTCCTAAGATGTCAAGCCCCGGAACATTTTGCTTGCTGGTCCGCTTCTAAACTGATATCGTTGACGGTCTTTGTAAGGAGCTAAACCGTGAGCCGTGAATTCGACATCGAACCAGCCATCACTACCATCAAGAGGTTCATCAAAAGAACGCTCGCTCGCACCGGTATGAACGGCTTCGTGATTGGGTTGTCCGGTGGGATCGACTCGGCTGTTTCGGCGACTCTGGCAGTGGAAGCCGTTGGTCCCGACAAGATACTTGGCGTTCTGATGCCCTACCGCAGTTCGGCTATCGAATCGATCGAACTGGCCGAGCAACTGGCTGACCATCTCGGCCTCGAAAGCCGCTACGTGGACATCTCACCGATGATCGACGCCTACTATCAGCAGATTGACGACCACAACCGTCTGCGCGCCGGCAACAAGATGGCTCGCGAGCGCATGTCGATCCTGTTCGACCTTGCCCATGAACTGGACAGGCTGGTTCTGGGCACCGGGAACCGGACCGAGATATGCCTCGGTTACACCACCTGGTATGGCGACGCCGCCTGCTCGATAAACCCGGTCGGTCAACTCTACAAGACAGAACTGCGCCAGGTGGCCCTCACCCTGGGTGTGCCGCAGCCATTAATCGATCGGCCTCCAACCGCCGACTTGTGGTCCGGCCAGACCGACGAGGGTGAGATCGGCGTCACTTACGAGCAGATTGACCGGCTGTTGGTACGCCTGGTTGAAGACGGCGAAACATCGATGTCGAAGCTGGAAGCGGAGGGTTTCCATGCCGCCGACATCAGCCGGGTTGTTTCGCTGATGAATCGCAACGCCTTTAAGAGGCGATT